>CAWUUZ010000169.1:0-5104 GCA_963925745.1 uncultured Pseudomonadales bacterium | reverse complement strand
TGTCTGGGCCAGACAGTCGCGCGCTTTTGTCAGCATTAACAGACGACATCGATCTTGACCGCGACAGTTTCAAATACCTCGATTGGCGGCAGGGTACGGTTGCGGGTGTTCCTGCGCGGGTATTCCGTATTTCATTTACGGGCGAACTGTCCTATGAAATCAACGTTCAGGCACACTATGGGATGCAGGTATGGGAAGCCGTGTTTGCAAAGGGCGCTGCCTATAACATCACACCCTATGGCACCGAAGCGATGCACGTTTTGCGGGCTGAGAAGGGCTTTATCATTACCGGGCAGGACACAGATGGCTCGGTGACACCCATTGATTTGGGCATGGCATGGTGTGTGAGCAATGCCAAGCCGTTTAGCTATATTGGCAAACGCGGTATGGCGCGAGAAGACTGTTTGCGCACCGACCGAAAGCAACTGGTGGGATTGCTGACATTGGATCCGACAAGGGTGTTGCCTGAAGGTGCTCAGGCCGTAGATGACCCCAATCAACCGATACCCATGACCATGTTGGGGCATGTCACCTCGAGTTATTTTAGCCCTGTCTTGAACCGCAGCATTGCGATGGGTTTTGTTCGTAGCGGCCATGCCCGTATGGGCGAGACGGTGTATTACCCGATGCCTGATGGCACAGCCATCGCAGCAGAGATTTGTTCACCGGTATTTTTAGATCCTGAAGGAGCACGTCAACATGTCTAGTACCGAACAGCCAAGCGTGGTTGATGTGAATCCCATGGAGCAACTGCCACAGGACCAAAGTAGGGCAGAGAGTCCCTTGTTTCATGCGGACCTGAGTACGGTTGCACAGGAGGGTGCGAAGACAGGCGGTGTCGCAATTGCTGAAAAAGCATTGCTAACCCACCTGATACTGCGCGGATCGCCTCACAATACGGCCTTTATGTCGGGCGTGAAAACGGTCTTGGGTTTTGCGCTACCAGAGCGTTTGCAGAGCGTCTGGGTTGGCGATGTATCAGCCTGGTGGTTGGGGCCTGATGAATGGTTGGTGGTTGCACCCGCGTCCCAAGCCTTTAGTCTGGAAACAGATTTCCGTGCGGCCCTATCGGGGCATTATGCCATTACCAATGTGTCCGGCGGTCAGACGCTGTTGTTGATATCGGGTGCCAGTGCCACAGAGGTGTTGCGCAAAAGCACGGCCTATGATGTTTCACCCAGGCACTTTCCAGTTGGCAAGGTGGTGACCACCACCTTCGCAAAAAGCCAGGCGGTGATTCGCCGCGTCACAGAAACAGAGTGGGAGCTGGTAATCAGACGCAGTTTTGCAGACTATCTGTGGCTGTGGTTACAGGATGCCAGTGCTGAATATGGCTTGGTTGTGTATGCCTAAGTTGTGGTCTCGGTTAAAATCGTTTGTTGCTGTTGATGAAATAAGGAATTTGAATGCCTGATCGAAAGATTGTCACGCCACGTCAATTGCCTCTGGCGATACAGACTGCTGATCACTCTATGCTGAGCAATTTTTATGTCGGCAGCAATGCAGAGTTGATGCAGTATTTGACAGACTTCGAGCAGGTTGGGGATACCAGTACCCTGCTGTGGGGTGATCAGGGCGTAGGCGTTAGCTTTTTGCTGCAAGCCTTGGCGAATCAATACCACGCGCCCTATATTCCGCTGTCTCATATACCGCACATTGGGCCAGATATTTTACAAAACATGGCAGAACTGCCCTTGGTCTGTGTTGATGACCTAGACAGGGTGCGGGGCGATTTGGCGTGGCAGGAATCCCTGTTTCACTTTTTTAACGCCTCACGGCAATGCGGTAATCGCATTATTTTTGGCAGCCATGTTGCGCCAGGTGGCTTGGCACTGGAATTAGATGATTTGCTGTCGCGGCTGTCTTGGGGACATTGCTTTCAAGTGATTGGTTTGACAGACACCCAGAAGCAGGATGCCTTGATACAGCGTGCGAACCAAAAGGGATTGGTGCTAGAAGAACCGGTTGCCCAATACCTTTTGACCCATTTTCCGCGGGACTTACAACGACAATTTACCCTGCTAGATCAGCTAGACCATGCGTCACTGGCAATGAAACGTCGATTGACCATACCCTTTATCAAGGCGTTTCTGGGAGAATAGCGGGGGTTTTAATGTCGCAGAGGCGGTTTATCCTGCCTCCGCTGCGTCTCCAAAATCAGACCAAATACGCTGCAAAACCAGAATCTGGTCTTCGGAAGACGTAAAGCTCATGTTGTTGCTTTCCATCAAAAACCGGCGTTCTTCGTCAAAGGCATCTGGGTCTAAACTCGGCAACACCTCAAAGATAGACCGAACTTCAAAGGGGAGGTCGCGCTGATAGGCATCAAACAGGTTGCCAAGCCAGATTTCAGCCATGGCAACATCCTCGACATAGATAAGCCCCGTTTCGACATCCAACTCCATCTCATTGATGACATCGTATGCCGACTCGCCCCGATCAATTAAATCTTGGCGCGTTTTGCCACTGGAACTGGATAGGCCAGCATCCCATTCTGTCCACTGGTCTTCTGGACGAACAAAAATACTTTTGTAAGAACCATCAAGCAGAATCCAAGACAGGGCGATTGGATAACTGGCTTCGGTAAAGCCGCTCGGCTCAAAGGTCATAAATGTTGGGTGGTTCAAAATAAAAATCCTGATCGGTTAAAAGCAACGCTATAATAGCCCTTTTAACCTAGGGGTAGCCAGACATTGTCGGAACGAAAAGAGCGTGATTTTTATGCGAGGGACGCTGAATCCCAAAAAGAATTTTTGCACTATACCTGGTGCAACGATTGTATGGCGGTCGATCTGGGGATGACCGATCCGGTTGAATATGAATCGGAAGGGCAAATCTTTATTGAAGGTGCATGCAAAAGCTGTGGTGCAACAGTAACGACCGAGTTGCAAGACGACGATGGATCTGACGATCTGTGAGGCATTGCGTTTGAAGGTCCTTTTTGAAGATGCGCATCTGCTGATTGTTGATAAGCCAGCAGGTCTTATGATGCATCCCAGTTGGTTGGACAAGCACGAAACCGATTTTGCTCAGGCGCGTGCTGAGGCACACGCGGGGCAGAAATTGCATACCCTGCACCGTTTAGATCGTCCCACCAGTGGGATTCTGCTGTTTGGGAAGCACCCAGCGGTCGCGAGGAACATTCTGGCTGCCTTTCAGAAAAGAGAGATTCAAAAATATTACCTCTGTATTGCCCGTGGTTGGACAGCAGATTCCGGTGTTATCGACCTGCCTTTGAAAGAAGAGTTGGATGCCATCGCTGATCGATACGCGCGCAAGGGCAAACCGGCACAGGACGCGGTGACCTGTTTTAAGACGCTCGATCAGGTCAGTCTGCCCATACCGGTGGGACGCTATGACACGGCACGCTATTCTCTGGTGTTGGTGCGGCCAGTGACCGGCAGACAACACCAAATTCGCAAGCATTTCCGAAAGTCCTATCACCACCTGATCGGTGACACGCGCTACGGTGATGGGCGACACAACCTGATGGTGGCGTCTCATTTTGATTGGCGTCAGCTCGCATTGCGCTGTGTGGCAACTGACTTGAAACATCCCATAACAGGCCAGAGTTTGGCGATAAGATCGGGTTTGACAGCCGAATGGCTTCAACTTTTGACGACCTGGCAATGGCAAGCGCAGGTGGGTTTGCTCAATACCCTGCCGTCGGAATACTTACAGCAGCTACATCCTGTTTTAGACACTGGGCAATTGATGCCGTTAGAGACTGAAAACCAATGAGACCTTCAACGCACGATGGTCCAGTACCGACCATGAAAATGTGGCCCGCGATCAAGTCACTGGGTCCCTATCTCAGCCTATTTAAGGGCCGAGTGGCCATTGCTATGGGCTTTTTGGTTCTGGCAAAAATAGCCACAGTGACCATGCCCTGGTTGCTCAAACACATTGTTGATGATCTGGACAGCAAGGTAACGGCAGTACCCGTCTTACCCCTGATGCTGTTGTTGGCTTACGGTGGTTTGCGTTTTGCGACGGTCTTTTTTGGAGAGGCCCGAGACGCGGTATTTAGTAGGGTTACCGAACGCACCATGCGTCTGGTGAGTTTAAGGGCCTTTAAACACCTGCATCAAATGGACCTTGAATTTCATTTGAACCGCAAGACGGGCGGGGTGGCCAGAGACATTGAGCGCGGTAACAGTGGCATCAGTTTCTTGATGCGCATGATGGTGTTTAATATTTTACCGACACTGTTAGAGCTCTTTATGGTTGCGGCCATATTGATGGTTAACTTTTCAATCTGGATGGCAGTGCTAACACTGGTCGCTGTGGGGCTGTATATCGGTTTCACCATCTTGACTACCGAGTGGCGCAACCAGTTTGTCCGGGAAGCCAACCAGCATGATTCCAAGTCGAGTGCCCGTGCCATCGACAGTCTGATGAATTATGAAACCGTTAAATACTTTAATAACGAACATTGGGAAGCCAATCAGTATGACCATTTTCTGGCAGACTGGGAAAAGGCACGTCTGAAAAACAGGCTGTCACTGGCGGCATTGAACACGGGTCAGGCCTTGATTATTTCAGTTGCTGTCACCCTAATGATGATACTGGTTGCCGATGATGTGGTGGGTGGAAAATTAACCCTGGGTGATCTGGTTATGGTAAACGCCTACCTGATCCAACTCTTTATTCCGTTGAATTTCTTGGGTTTTGTGTACCGTGAAATCAGAAGGGCCACAACCGATGTTGAGCAGCTGTTTGCCCTATTAGACACCCAGCCTCAGGTTCAGGATGCACCCGATGCTGCGCTCTTTGTTGCAGGTCAGGGCGCTGTTGTCTTTGACCGAGTCAATTTTTCCTATGACCCAAAACGCGAGATTTTGAAACAGATCAGTTTTGAGATAAAGCCCGGTGAAAAAGTGGCTTTGGTGGGACATAGTGGTTCCGGCAAATCGACCATGGCACGTTTGCTCTACCGTTTTTACGACCCAGTCGACGGCAGTATTGCGATTGATGGGCAGGACATACGGCAGGTAACCCAGGACAGTTTTAGACGTCACATTGCTGTGGTGCCACAGGATACCGTGCTGTTTAATGACAGCATCTTTGCCAACGTGGCCTATGCAAACCCCGATGCAGAGGC
>CAWUUZ010000168.1:0-10353 GCA_963925745.1 uncultured Pseudomonadales bacterium | reverse complement strand
TTTCGAAGTGTCCACAGTTTCAATTCACGAATGTCTCTACCCTGTACTGAAATCGTGCCCTGTTGTGGATCATAGAATCGGAGCAGCATTTCAAAAACGGTCGATTTACCCGCACCGCTGGGACCAACCAAGGCTACGGTTTCGCCCTTAGCGACCGTAAAGCTCAGATCATGCAATGCTGCTTTGTCTGGGCGACTGGGATAATTAAAATGAACACCTGAAAAGGCAATATGGTAAGGCGCCTGATCGTCAAATGGCGCTTCTACTGGCGCATCTACAATGAGTGACTCTTCCCCCATGAGTTCCAGCAAACGTTCAGTCGCACCCGCCGCACGCTGAAGCTCACCGATAATTTCAGAAACCGAGGCAACGCCAAAGGCAACCATGATCGCGTAAAACACAAAGGCTGCCAATTCACCCCCGGTCATTTGGCCAGTCATGACGTCGTTGCCACCCACCCAGACCATCACAGCGATAGCCGTGAAGGCCAGTAAGATTACGACTGACATCATTAAGGACCGTTGCTGGATGCGTTTTCTTGCGACGGTAAAGGCCTTTTCCACTTCACTGGAAAATGCCTGTTGCTCAAACTGTTCACGGGTATAGCTTTGCACCGTTTTGATTTGCCGAATGATCTCGCCCGCATAGGTACCAACGTCCGCAATGCGGTCTTGGCTGTCTTTTGACAGTGTTCTGACCTGACGACCAATGACAATAATGGGTACCAACACCAATGGGACTGCCGCTACAACAATGAGCGTTAACTTTAGGTTCGTAATTAACAACATAATCGTGGCGCCAATAACGGTCAGTGTTGAGCGTAATGCCAAACTGAAACTGGAGCCGATGATGGACTGCAACAACGTGGTGTCTGTGGTCAATCGCGACATCAGTTCACCACTGCGGTTTTCTTCAAAATAACTGGGATGCAGATAAATAATACGATTGAATACCGCATTTCTCAGATCGGCAATCACCCGCTCACCGAGCCAGGTCATCAAATAGAACCGTACATAGGTGCCGAATGCCATCAAGACGACCAGCGCCATGATCACGGCCATGGTTTGATTCAACATCGCAGTTGAACCCGACAACAGACCGTTGTCGATCACCATTTTCACGCCTTGTCCCAGCGCCAGGGTGACCAAAGACGTTAGGAGCAATGCGGCCATGGCCCCTGCAATTCGGGTTTTATACTGAGCAACGAAGGGCCAAATACGGATCAGGCTTTTGATGCCAATATCTCGGGACTGTGCCATGGACAACTCCAAAATGGGTGCAAAACGCAATGAATAAACAACGGTAACATCTGTGTTTTAAGGCCACCAATAGGTGCGATCCAATCAGTCTTGGTCAGGCACAGAAGAATAGCGCGTTAGTCTACAAAGATTAGCTTGCCAATGGTACAGGCATTACTTGGTGCTGACATTCCAGCCCTGTCTGACGGTCGGAACTGTCCCTAGGTTTTCGAACGGTCCAACCACTGCCTTTTATGGGCAGGTTATGTGACGGAGGCTCATTGTATCGGGGCAATATAGGCTTTATGGTACCTGCCTAAGGTGGGGTTGATGGGTTGCTCATGACAACCCAATCAAACGAGAGCGGATATTACAAATGGGTACGCAGCTCAAACAGCTCTGGGAAGAAACTGATGTCTAACGCCTTCTTCAAATAATTGACGCCTTCGCTGCCGCCAGTGCCCTTTTTAAAGCCTATAATGCGCTGCACTGTGTACATGTGCTTATACCGCCACTGTTGCACGGCATCTTCTATATCCACCAATTTCTCACCCAATTCATAGAGTTCAAAATAGCGTTCGGTGTTCTGATATACGGTTATCCAGGCTGCTAATACTGAGGGATTGGTCTGATAGGGCTGGGTCACATCGCGCTGTAACACGGATTCATCAATGGACAGCCCGGATTCAGCTAACTTCTTGATCACTTCATCATAGAGCGACGGCGCATGGTACAAATCTGAAAGTTTTTGAAATACCGGCGGATTCGGCTGATGCATGGCCAGCATATCTCGGCGTTTGTTGCCTAATTGGAATTCCAACTGTCTGTAGCCATAGGACTGAAACCCTGATGATGAGCCAAGCACATCACGAAAGGACAAATAGTCTGCTGGTGTCATGGTGGCCAAAATACTCCATGACTGGGTTAACTGGTTCAAAATGAGCTTCACCCGTGCGATCACCTTGAATGACGCGCCCAATTGATTTGACCGAATATGCTCTATGGCACTGGTCAGCTCGTGCCCTGCCAACTTGAGCCAGAGTTCACTGGCTTGATGCACAATGACAAACAGCATTTCATCATGGGCTTCTGACAGCGGCTTTTGTTGCGCCAACAGGGTCGTGAGATTGAGATAATCACCATAGTTCATATCGCGATCCGATCCCGTTGTCGCGGCATCGCTTCCGTTTCCGTTCATCGGGCATCCTGAGTTACTCATGAGGCATGTCCTCGGCAATCAATGCCAATAAGCTGGGGTGGCCATTCACCTGATCCAATATCTCGCGATAGACGTCAGCATCCTGTGTGCGGTTTTCTATATTTGGCATAGCCATTATCTGCGCCATAATGTCCTTTTGTATGTCGCCAATCGCCAAGGCCTGTGCGTAGGTTATGTGTGGTGAAAAGGTCACCATAGAATAGAGTGGCACCCATAAGTGGGGATGCAATTCGTGAAAATGGGCCTCAATTTTCTTTTGGAGCAGAAACAGCGGAGACCCTGCCAAGGCACTCATTTCATAAAAGTTACGCATCGCCAGTTCCGTAATGGCGTCTGCGTTCTCCTTTCTCCGTATTTGGTATTTGTTGAGAATCCCATGCCAATCATGAGGCATTTCCTGCATGAGATTATTGAGCTCTCTGCAATCTTCAAACCCACAGTTCATGCCCTGACCATAGAATGGCACCATGGCATGCGCAGCGTCTCCAACGAGGGCAAACCGGTTCTCAATAAACCAGGGATATACACTGACCAGAAACAACGGGCTTGGTCTCTTTCTCATAAAGTCATTGATTGGATCCTGCAACAGCGGTATGGCATCGGCAAAGTTGTCTTCAAAAAATGCCTGCACCTTAGCGCGCTCGCTTAAGGCATGAAATGACACCTCGCCTTCTAAATTCAAAAACAGGGTACAGGTAAAGGAGCCATCGGGATTGGGCAAGGCGATCAGCATAAAGTCTTTGCGTGGCCAAATGTGTAGCGCTTCTTTGTCCATTTTAAAGCCACCTTCTGGCGTGGCTTCAATGGTCAATTCGATGTAGCACTGGGGCATATAGGACTGGTTGTAGCTAAAACGCGGTGTGTCATGCGCCAACCGACGCACTTTAGAATGGGCGCCATCTGCACCGAACACCCAATCACCCACCACCTTGCTTGTGCCGACCGGCGTCTTAAATTCCAACAACCCCGTTTCAAAATCAACTGCGCTCAAATGGTGGTCAAAATGCACTTCAACGGTAGGCTCTTGCTCGGCTAGGTCTAACAATTGTTCATTAATCCCAGACCGAGACACCGACCAAATGGCTTGATCCCCCTTACCATAGGCCTGTTCTGTTAGGGTGCCGTCTTTACCATGCATCACCCGTTTGCGCATAGGGATCGCTAATGCCCGCACTGCATCGGCAATACCTACAGCCTCTAAGGCCAACCAGCCTCGATCAGAGAGCGCGATATTGATCGATTTTCCCTGATAAGCATTATGAATTCTGGAATCTGGGCGAGATTCATAGACAGAAACCTCATGCCCTTGACGACCGAGCATCACCGCCAGCAGCGCACCCACTGGCCCTGCACCTGCAATGACCATGCGCTCTTTATTTACCTCACTCATAAGCACTCCTTCAGAATACGGACGAAATGGTAAAGGTCTTCAAATCGGTTATAGAGGGGCACTGGAGCGATACGAATAACATTGGGTTCACGCCAATCGGTTGTAACACCCTTGGCTTCGAGCGCATTGTAAAGCGCCTTACCATCGAGCTCGGGTACATTCACCATCAAGGACAACTGGCAGCCGCGCTCCTCGTCAGCCATCGGTGTAATAATGCGTATGGCATCGGGCAATTCAGCGGCGATCAAGTCATATAGGTAGTGGGTAAGCGCCAATGATTTTTTTCGCAACGCTGGCATACCGCCTGCCATGGCGTAGGTATCTAACGAGCCTCTAATGGCAGCCAGCGACAACACCGGAGGATTCGACAATTGCCAGCCTTCCGCTGTCGCCATTGGTTGAAATTCATTGTGCATCAAGAAGCGGGTTTGCTTATCGTGGCCCCACCAGCCGGCAAAGCGATTGAGTGAGGTATTCTGGACATGCTTTTCGTTTATAAAACAACCGGCTACCGATCCAGCGCCGCTGTTTAAGTATTTATAACTACACCAACAGGCAAAATCGACTGCCCAATCATGTAGCGACAGTTCGATATTTCCCACTGCATGGGCCAGATCGAACCCCACAACAATGCCTTTTTCATGGGCTTTTTGCGTGATGGCTTTCATATCCAACACCTGCCCAGTGTAATACTGAACGCCGGGCAAGAGCATGAGTGCAATCTCATCGCCCTGCTGATCAACAAGGTCGTACAGGTCCTGATAACGCAGCAACTCTTCACCTGGCCTTGGCTTCCACAACAGCAGATTGTCGTCCGTTGATAAGCCATGGTGCACAATTTGCGACGACACAGCGTAGTGGTCAGAAGGAAAGGCATGGTCTTCAATGAGAATCTTTGTGCGCCGTCCCTGAGGCCGGTAAAAGCTCACCATCATTAAATGCAAATTGGTGGTCAGGCTATTCATCATGACCACTTCGTCCTGGTTTGCCCCAACCAATGCAGCAGACTGTTCTGCCAGAAACTCGTGATAAGGCATCCAAGGGTGGCTGCCTTCAAAGTGTCCCTTTACCCCATACTTCTGCCAAGAATCCAATAGGTCAATCACGTAGGTACGCGCCAATGCGGGCTGCAAACCTAAGGAATTTCCGGTGAAATAGTACTCATCGTCACCGTTAGCCTGTTTAGGAATAGAAAACTGGGCTCTCAGAGCAGCCAACGGATCCTGCTGATCCAGTTGTCGCGCATAGTCCAAACTAAATGGATTGGTCATAACCGAACTACCTTCCTTTTTCAGACCCTATCGTGACTGAGTCACTGATTGGAGTAACGGGAAATAAAACCAAACGACTCGGCGCAGCGTCGGTAACGAGGGCCGGTGTCTGCATATTTAATAGATAAAATCCATCAGCCACTGTCTCTGGGATAAAGGCCATCTCTGTGATGGTTTTGTGCGACCAGGCACTCGGACTCATGTGAGTGACGCCCGTGGGAAGGTTCCAAAATCGTCGGTGGTTAGACAACAATCCGGCGTCCTGCAAACGGTCTAAAGACGGGACATCAACGACGATATGCTGCACACCACAGCGATTCAGATAATCGATCGCTTCATGGGTAAAGAATGGGGGCTGGTGATGCCGGTTATAGACCGCATGGGTTTTGGCATCGGTATTGGGCAACGTCCGAACTACCAACGCCGTCAGCTGCTCTGCCTTAAAACCCTCTAAGGCTTGGCTTAACAGGCTCGCTGTTATGACCTGATCTGGTTGTCTAAACGGGGGGGTGTAGTGCTCATTTACCGAGCTCGCTTCAACGGGAACGACTGTAATCAATGCGCAAGGCATTAATGGGGGAAAGGTAATGTCCGAAATCAAGGGGACCTGACCATCCTCTGTGGTATTACCATAGTTACAGATATGCGCAATGGTCTCGGTGTGGGTCCCATTACAGTGTGGATTCATCTGCAGCACATTCACATTACAACTGCCACCACGCCGCGTATTGCCAACAAAGGAATCGACAGACATGGGCGTCGCTATCGCCGCATTGGCATCAAAATGGTTGGGCTGTTGCCCGATGTTATTAAATATCAGGTCTATGGAAATGGACAGAGGTGTCGATAAATCGACCTGATAATGATTCGGGCCAACCTGGGTCGTGATTTTCATAAGAAACGCTCCTTTTTCAACCCCAACCATTTCAGCGCAGCGCCATGCATTAAGTGCGCCTTGGTTTGTTCGTCGAAGCCCATAGATTCAATCAACTTGCCAGGTTCAAGCTCTCCTAGCGGGAAGGGATAATCGGTGCCCAAGGCAACGTTTTCCGCGCCCATAAGATCGACCAAATACTGCAATGCCAGGGGGTCGTGCACCAAGGAATCCAGAGTGATTCTCTTCAAAAACGCTCTCGGATTGACATCGCAATCGGTGGCGCATAGATCGGGTCTGACATGGAAACCATGCTCAATTCTGCCAATGGTGGCTGGGAAGGACCCGCCACCGTGGGCAAAAGCAACTTGAAGTTTGGGTAACCTTTGTAAAACACCGCCAAAAATCATAGAGCAAATGGCCAAACTCGATTCAGCCGGCATACCAACCAGCCAGGGTAACCAATAATTGGGCATTTTCTCTTTGGCCATCATATCCCAGGGGTGAACAAAGACGGCTGCCCCTAGATCTTGTGCCGCTTCGAAAATCGGAAACAGACGTTCATGATCAAGATTCCAATCATTGATGTGTGACCCAATTTGCACGCCAGCCAAGCCAATATCCTTGACGCAACGCTCAAGCTCCTTGATGGCCAAATCGGGGGACTGCATGGGTAACGTCCCCAATCCGACAAACTTTTTTGGCCGATCGTCAACGATACCTGCGATGTGGTCATTCAGAAACATAGAGAGATCGAGCGTGTCTCTAGGTTGCGCCCAATAGTTGAACATCACCGGCACGGTAGAGAGCACCTGCACATCCACCTGGTGGGTCTTACAATCGGTCAAACGCACCTCAGGATCCCAACAATTCTCTTCAATCTCACGAAAAAACTTATCATCCACCATCATTCGGGCACAGCCACACCGGTGGTGATCGAGACTCACAAATCCGCCATAGCCATATTTCTCGGCCAAATTTGGCCAAGTTTTAGGCAATATGTGGGTATGGATATCTATTTTTAACATTGCGCCCTACTCCAGGGTTTTAATAACCACCACAATCGCGGATGGTTTTCGTGACCAACGGCTTTAGTTTTTTTCTAACACGGTTCCACATTTCTCGCAGGTGCAGTTGGATGGCGTATTAAAAAAACGGTCAAAAATGTTGGGTAAATCAGTCTCTATATTGGCCAGATGGAAATGTTCGCTAAACAATTCATGGTGACAATTGGGGCAAAACCAATACAGCGCATCAGCCTGGGTCGGCAGACGTTTCTGTTCAACCACCAAACCAATGGTATTTGCGAACCGGTGGGGTGAATGCAGTATCTTCGGAGGTAGCAAGAACAGTTCACCTTCCTTAATGTCGATGTCTTTAAACTCGCCATCCTCAGTCACAAGACCTAAAACCATGTCGCCTTCAATTTGGTAAAATAGCTCAGGCGTCTCGTTATAGTGGTAATCCGTGCGGTTGTTGGGTCCACCGACGACCATGACAATATAGTCATCCTGCTCAAATACCTGTTTATTGCATACAGGTGGTTTCAGCACATCTCGGTGATCATTGATCCAAGCATTGAGATTTATCGGTAAGCTATACCCTGACATTCTTGACTCCTTAAACTGCAGATCGCGTCTGTCCAACAGCAGCGATACATTTCAATTCGATAGCGATAGGTGTCGGCAATTTGTTAATTTCTACCGTGGTTCTACAGGGTTGGTTGTCTGCAAAGTATTCAGCATAAATGCGGTTATAGGTGGCAAAATCGTCATCCATATTGGTCAAGAATACCGTCACATCGACCAAGTCCATCCAACTTGCCTGACAACCCTCTAAGATGGTTCTTACATTGTTAAAAACGCTGCGACACTGGGCTTCAATGTCATAACTCACAATGGTACCGGCGGCATCTAAGGTTACACCGGGAATGTCCGAAGACCCTGCCACACGAGGCCCAACGCCCGACAAGAACAAAAGGTCACCCACACGTCGGGCGTGTGGATAGAGCCCCACGGGTGCTGGTGCGCTACTGACTTCAATCCTGTCTTGATACGATTTATTCATGGTCTATTCCGCTGTTTTATGTCGTTAAATAGCGTGGTTAATGACGCTTAATACTTCACGCACACATTTTTGGCTTCAGTAAAGAACCGCATGGCTTCCATGCCGCCTTCTCTACCAACACCCGAGTGATTCATACCGCCAAAGGGGGTGCGTAAATCACGGAGCATCCAGCAATTGATCCACACGATACCGGTGTTGAGCTCTTCAGCCATTCGATGCGCACGGCTCAAATTGGTTGTCCATAGGGTCGCGGCTAATCCATATTGGCTGTCATTGGCCAAGGACAGGGCCTCTGCTTCATCATCAAAGGGCTGCAAGGTCACCACGGGTCCGAAAATTTCTTGCTGATTGCAGGTTGCGGCGTTTGATAGGCCTTCAATCACGGTTGGCTCAAGGAAAAAGCCTTCAGAACAACGACCGGTCAGATGAACCTGCTCCCCACCCGTCAGGACAGTACCGCCTTCTTTTTGCGCCAAAGTAATATAGCCCTTCACCTTTTCTAAATGGGCTGCCGACACAATGGCGCCCATCTGGGTATTGGGGTGTTGGGGATCTTGAGGGACCAAATGCGCTACCCGTGCTACCAAAGCAGTTTTAAACTGTTCATAAATGCCGCGCTGAATATAGATTCGTGAGGCACAGAGACATATTTGTCCTTGGTTTGAAAAGCTGGCACGAAACACCTGCTCTACGGTGCTGTCAAAGTCACAGTCGTCGAACACGATGGCTGGATTTTTGCCACCCAATTCTAGCGACAGCTTTTTGAAGGTTGGCGCAAGTTGCGTTGCGATGGCAGCACCCGTTACCGTGCCGCCAGTAAAGGAGATGGCTTTAATCTTGGGATGGTTGCAAATGGCAGAGCCCGCACTGCCACCCAACCCATGAACGATATTGAGCACGCCTGCTGGCAAACCCACCTTTTGGCATATCTCACCCAGTATGGATGCGGTTTTTGGTGTGATTTCAGAAGGTTTAGCGACCACGCAGTTGCCCGCGGCCAGCGCCGGTGCAATTTTCCAAGTGAAGAGGTATAGGGGTAAATTCCACGGAGAAATACAGCCCACGACGCCCAGTGGTTGCCTCAGTGTGTAGTTAATCGCCTCTGCCGCCATGTGATGTGACTCGCTGGCAAACTGAGTGCAGGCGTGTGCAAAGAACTTGAAATTGCTGGCTGCGCGAGGAATATCGACCATACGCGCCAAGCTGACAGGTTTGCCGTTGTCTGTTGACTCCATCAACGCCAACTCATCGAGTCGCTCAGTAATCTCTTGGGAAATGGCTAACAGGTAATTGGCGCGGGTATCAACGTCCAGCGCTTTCCATGCAGGCAAGGCCGCTTCTGCAGCGGCTACCGCCAAATCAACGTCACTGCTATCGCTGTTGGGGATCTTGCCATAGACGCGACCCGTAGCGGGTTCAATGTTATCCAGATACCGACCATTGACTGGAGCAACAGCCTGACCATTGATGAAATTCGCTAAGATATCCATGAGTTTATCCAATTAATGGGTGGCAAGGTGGCTTACAAAGAGGTCGTTCGGCCACCATCGACAGGCAAATTGATACCCGTGATATAGCCTGCAGAATTGGATGCCAAGAAGGCCGCTGCTGCTGCAAACTCAGCAGGTTCAGCGAATCGACGCATGGGAATATGGGCCTTTTCATTGGCCGTGGCCTGCTGTATCGATATGCCCTGTTTTTTGGCTTTACCTTCAATGATGGCATCTAAACGCCCCGTCGCAGTCGCGCCAGGTAAAACGTTATTGACGGTGATTCCGTAGGGGCCTAATTCATTAGCTAGGGTCTTAGCCCAGCTAGCAACTGCGCCACGAATCGTATTGGAGACACCCAAATTGGGCAGTGGCTGCTTTACGGAAGTCGATATGACATTGATGATCCGGCCAAAGCCCTGTAGCTGCATGTGCGGCAGCAGGGCCTGTACCAAATAGTGATTAGAAACAAGATGCAAATTAAAAGCGGCAATAAAGGCGCTGGCATCAGCCGTATGCGCAGGACCTGGTGGTGGACCGCCGGTATTGTTAATCAGTATGTCGTAACCACCACCCGCTGCAATATGGGCTTCAATAACCTGCTTTACCTGCTCTGGTGCAGCAAAGTCAGCAACCAAGATCTGATGGCTCTGTCCCTGCGAGACATCCAAACAGGCCATAGCCGCTTGCAGTGATTCAGCGTTCCGAGAGAACAGCGTGACTGACGCACCTAGGGAGGCCAATTCGACAGCACAAGCCTTACCAATACCCTGGCTACTGCCACATACCAAGGCCTTTTTACCA
>CAWUUZ010000167.1:0-2663 GCA_963925745.1 uncultured Pseudomonadales bacterium | reverse complement strand
TTGAACTTTAAAAAAGTTTTTCACCTTCTGCCACACGCTCAAGTGTTTGGCATTGTTCTATAAAAATGATGGTATCATCGATAAAGTTAATCCAATTTGCAATAACGCTCATATTTGGGAATCAGGTTCCCATTAAAAGTCACTGCCCATAACGCACTGTTAATTGTATTGATAACCTTCCGCTCGTTCAAATCTGAAGGTCTTATTTGGTGCCCAATTTTCTAAAAACTAATACATTCAATTTAAAATCTCGTAAAATTTTTGCTTGGGACATCTGCTTTTATGAGCCCAGTCGGAACGGCGTCCGCTATGGAACTGACTTTATAATTATACCTGGATCGACCACGAACGATGGAAATGCAGTTAAGGAAAATGACACCAATAATGTGACGGAAGAGTTGGTAACAAAAGGAGTTAACGAGAGTATCAACGCCACGGTTAGGAAGAAATACCATGCTGGCCTTTAAAGATATTTACTTCCGGATCATTTTGTCAATTCTAGTCGTGATTGCTGTCATGTTAACGCTTCAAGGTGGGTTGAATAAACTTAAGCTTCGCGCGCTTATTGCAGAGTCAACAGCCTCGCAACTGCAAGTTTTTGCGTCTACTATTGAGGACACAATTACCCGTAGTGAACGGCTTGGCTTGGCAATGAGCAAAAGCGTGGGTGCGACCGAACAGTTAGATCGTTTGCTTGAACAAAATCTGGACATTCAGCAGATCCTGGTTGTCTCTCCCAACGGCGAGATAGTTTTGTCAGCAGGGCTACCGCTACTTGAAGCCGCCTATCGAAATGAGCTTTTGCGACGGGTTTTTACTGGACGTGATAAGGTGACGACACTTGATGTTGGACCTTTGCTTTATACTGGGCGCAGGATGCTGGATTCAGCCAACGCAGTGATGGGTGCGGTGATTGTAACCGTTCCAACAACAAAATTCATTGGCCAAGCGGAGCAAATCTTTGCCAGCTTAGTTAAAAAATACAAATTGCTCTTTGCTGTCATTGCCGCTGGGCTTTGCCCTTTTGTCATCATCCAGTTTGTAAGTGTTGGTCGGGCTTACAAAATGCTGGACCCTTCAGGTTGGCAAGGCCAACATCAGTTGCAGTCCGACAAAGATCCGGATTTGGCTAGACTACAAAAGCTAATGAACGAAGGTAACATCGCCTTTGCCACAGCCGAGGCGAGATTGGCCCAACTTGAAGTTGAATACAAGACGGGTACTACAACATGAAGGTCAATAAGCGCACACTGACCTCTCGGTTTTCCCAACGCTTATTCCTATCGACGGGAGTGGCAATGCTGATAGCCGCTGTGATCAGTCTGGTTATCACTCTCGCAGAGTTTAACGCCGGGTTAACACCCTATTTGGTCAAAAAGGCAGAGGCCGTCACTACCAAGATTAAGCTTGATATAGAATATGCACTTGACGCAGGTGTACCTTTTTCACGCCTGCGCGGCGTTGATGATTATGTTGATGAACTGGTGTACGAACATCCTGAAATCAGTGGCATTCGTGTGGTTGGTGCTTATGAAGCCGACGATGCGCCAAACGTGGCCGTAATGGTTGATCGCAAAGAAGACGAAGCCATCATCAGTGGCGCAATAGATGCTCTTGCGGAGGTTGGCGCGGTAATTTTCGGTCAGGGTGTCAGCGTTCAGACTATCTCCTCGAATATCATCAGCGATGGTCAGGTGGTCGCACAAGTCCGGGCCAATATCGACGTGGACTATGTGAACAGCAAAATGGTCAGCGTGTTCTTTGATACGTTGGTGATCCTAATTGCGGTGTCTCTGGTCGCTTTGGAAGTGATTGTGGTGATTTACGGATCATATCTGGCCGCCCCGTTTCACATGGTTGAAACTGCCATGCAGCATCGCGCAAGTGGGCTTTTTGATGTTTATCATACTGGGAACCGCCAAGGGCGGCTTGAACGCTTTGTGCAGACCCTGAACCAAAGCCAGGCAGATTTACGCGACCGGGTTGCCCTACTTATGGCCAAGGGTGGTGCTATTGCCGAACCTTTACAAGAGTTTGTGCGTCGTCACCGGATATCTAGGAAGGCTTCTAGACCGGGCGCTTCTGTTATGGATG
Source organism: uncultured Pseudomonadales bacterium (assembly GCA_963925745.1). GTDB lineage: Bacteria > Pseudomonadota > Gammaproteobacteria > Pseudomonadales > Natronospirillaceae > CAJXZL01. The sequence goes on along the minus strand of CAWUUZ010000167.1, from coordinate 569 downwards.
CCCGCATTCCTCTGTTCGTCTTCTGTTTTGCAGAAGAATTGCAGAAATCGTTCCTCCCGCTATTTGTCGCCGAATACTATAGCGAAAGTGACCTGTTCTCGCGGGACATTATGCAGGGCCTACCTATTTCAGCATTTATGTTTGTTATCGCCGTGTGCACGCCGTTTGCAGGTAAGTTGGTAGACCGCTTTGGAAACAAACCGTTATTTATCACTGGTTTGATCCCGGCTATCGCAGGTTACCTGGTGTGCTTTACCGCCAGCAGCGCCAATGAAATCGTCTTTGCGCGTTCGCTGACAGCAATAGGTTATGCGGTCATTACAATCAGTTGCCAAAGCTACATCGCAGCTGTGGTTGATGCAAAAAACCGAGCGCGCGGCATGGCAATTTTTGTAGGTGTTTTGATGACCGCAACGATGTGCGGCACGGCGATCGGTGCCATTCTGGCGGATTGGTTGGGGTACAAACCCGTCTTTTTGTTCGCGACAGGCCTTGCCTTGGTCGCCGGTGTCCTGGGCTGGTTCATGTTAAGTCAAGACCTGCCCAAATCGGAAGCTAAACTAGCGACT
>CAWUUZ010000166.1:0-2596 GCA_963925745.1 uncultured Pseudomonadales bacterium | reverse complement strand
CACATGAGCTGCATGTAACCCGCAGCGATATCGGTAATCTTTGGCATAGAAAGGGGGGTTTAGACCTCCTTTTTTGTGCCCAAAACACAGGCAGAAGCACAGACCTCAGCCCGAATTTTCTGCCACGTACCCAAGACCGTTTCCTTGTTTATTTCACATTTGACGCTGTTATTTGGGGTAAGCTGTGGCTATCGTAGATTGGCTGATAGAGCGCACTGGGTGAGAACCATGGTACTGGGGTTAAGAAAGAAATTCTTTTTGATTATCTTACTGGGCAACCTCCTGATGGCTGTCATGTTTGCGACCGTCATGGGTTTGAACTTTAAGGGTCAATTTGTTGATTACGTTAATGACCAGGACAACCGGCGGGCCAGCCGGGTGGTCGATCAGTTGGCCAATACCTATCAGAAAACAGGCAGCTGGGACATCTTTCGACGCAACGACCCCCGTTGGCAGCTCTATTTGCGCCAATACAGCGACCTGTTGATGGCGCCACCCACACCCCAAAAACGCAACAGCGGGCAGGCCAAAGCCATCGCCCCAGTTATCCGTCACCTGGTTTTGGCTGATGCTGACAAACAAACCATTGTTGGAACCCCGCCCCCGCCATCAAGAACACTGTGGCTCGACATTGTTGTCGAAGACAGGATCGTTGGTTATCTGGGGATTATTCAAAACCGTGAGCTCACCATGGATTCTGATCTGATGTTTCTGTCGCGGTTTCGGGGTGACGTGTTCTGGATTGTCCTAGGCGCACTGATTATTTCAACGGGACTGTCACTGCCCTTTGCCTATGGCTTGGTAAAACCCATTCGGCGGCTCAAGGATGCAACACGGGATATGGCACAGGGCCAGTACCACCGTCGCATCAGGATTGCAGGCAATGACGAACTCGCCCAGTTGGCGCAGGATTTTAATTGGTTAGCCCAGACACTCGAAGCCAACAAAGGCGCGAGGCAGCAATGGGTCGCCGATATCTCACATGAATTAAGAACCCCCATCGCGGTGATGCAGGCCGAAATTGAGAGCATGATTGATGGCATACGCCCAACCAATCAAGAACAGCTGCAGTCCCTGTCAGAAGAGGTGTTGCGGCTCTCGGCCTTGGTGGAAGACCTGCACCAGCTATCGACCTCTGATGAAGGCGCGCTAACCTACCAGCTGCAACCCCTTGAGCTGAATGCCTGGATGGCGCAGTTTTTAGACCAACATCCCCTTATCGATCAGACATTGAAGGTTCATTTTCAACCCTCGGTGCGTCCCATTTGGATTCAAGCCGATGCCAAGCGTCTAGAACAGCTGTGCAACAACCTGCTGCAAAACAATGTGAAATACACCCAGGCGCCTGGCGCACTGTGGGTAACCCTAACACCGGGCGCATCCCTGGTGTGGGAAGACTCAGGACCATCGGTGCCTGATGCAGCACTGACCCAGCTATTTGACCGCCTGTATCGGGTCGAAGATTCCCGCAACCGAGACACCGGCGGATCGGGTCTGGGCTTGGCGATTTGCGCCAACATTGTGGCAGCACACCATGGCCGCATTCTGGCAAAACAATCCCAAAAAGGCGGTCTGGCGATTCAGATTAGCCTGCCCGAATTGTCGCCTGAAGACGTCAAATCACAGGGAGTAAGGTCGTGACCATCTTGATCGTTGAAGACGAACTCAAACTCGCCACCATAGAGCGCGACTACTTTCAGGCTGCAGGCTATGAGGTGGTCATTCTGGGTGATGGCGATGCGGTGATGCCCTGGTTAAAAGACCATAGCCCCGCCCTGATCGTGCTCGATTTGATGCTGCCCGGTACGGATGGCATCACCCTGTGCCGTGATATTCGCCGCACCAGTGAGGTGCCCATTATCATGACAACGGCCCGCATAGACGAAGTAGACCGGCTGTTGGGGTTGGAGTTGGGTGCCGATGACTACCTCTGTAAGCCCTTTAGTCCCAGAGAGTTGGTTGCACGGGTACGGGCAGTCTTGCGCCGCAGCGCGCCACAAACGGTTGCCAGCAAGGAACTGGTTATCAACCCAGACACCTATCAGGTGCGTTTTGAAACCCAGTATACGGAACTTACCTCTGTGGAATTTCGTCTGTTGCAGGAACTCATGCGTCGCCCTGGAGTCATCCATACCCGTGACCATCTGATGCAAACCATCTATCCCGATAGACGGATAGTGAGCGACCGCACCATCGACAGCCATATCAAAAAGTTGCGCAAAAAACTCCAGACCCTAAGCCTAGAGCGCGAATTTGTGCGCTCTGTCTATGGCGCAGGTTACAAATACGAATAGCCTTGCCTCCGCTTTTAAGCCCCACACCTGTCTTGACGCACTCTTGAACAAAGATCCTTTTTTCGTCCCTATTTTCTGCACAGTTGTCCGCCATCATGGCGTTACCACCTTAGGTAACCAGAGGACATGACCATGACAGCACGAACAACTGAATCAAAAAGCGCATCACAAACAGCAGGTGTTTTTCGTAACCGACTGGCCATCGGCATATTGGTCGCCAGTACCGCACTGGCAGGCACAGCCTGGGCAGAAAAGGGTAACAATGGATCAGCCATGCGAGAAGGCGCACGCGATTGGGCACC
>CAWUUZ010000165.1:0-10201 GCA_963925745.1 uncultured Pseudomonadales bacterium | reverse complement strand
ACCCCATTGGCTTGGAGTTCAAAAACAAAGTCGTACTCTTGGTAGATGACTCCATTGTTCGGGGTACGACGAGCCAGCAAATTATCGACATGGCACGGGATGCAGGTGCGAAGAAGGTGTATTTTGCCTCAGCTGCACCCGCGATTCGGTATCCGAATGTCTACGGCATCGATATGGCCGTAAAGAGTGAGTTGATAGCCTTTGAAAAATCCGAGGCTGAAGTCGAGAAGTCGATTGGCGCTGACTGGTTGATTTACCAAGACTTGGCTGATCTGGTACGTGCCTGTATACCCGTTGATAGCAATGAAAAACGTCAGTTTGACTGTTCTGTTTTTGATGGCAACTACGTTACCGGCGATATCGACGCCGGATTTTTAAAGCGGCTTGAGGACTCTCGAGCAGACGGCGCAAAGACCAATGCCGTAACGACGCTGGTTAATATGCACGGCAGCGTGTCATAAAAAACCGCCCATAACCTGAGGTTAAAGACGGTTTGTGTGTTAACGCTATCAGCGAACCACCGTGGGTGGGTCGCTGATAGTGACTTCCTTTCTTTTTAAGCGGATTTTTCCGCCGAATCAGCAGGCAATACCAGATTCAAGAAAATGCCCAGGATTGCTGCAAGAGCGATACCCTGGAGTTTAAATTCACCAAACTCAAAGAACATGCCGCCCAATCCAAACACCAATGACAAAGACACGATAACCAGGCTGCGGCCTTCGGTTAGATTCACCTTTGCCCGTGCCAAAGTGCTGATACCGATAACCGTAATGGCACCAAACAACAGGGTCATGATGCCGCCCATAACCGGTGTAGGAATGGTTTGCAGCATCGCGCCAGTCTTTCCGATGATGGACAGTAAAATGGCAAATCCAGCGGCCCATACCATCACGATAGGGTTATAGACCTTTGTCAGTGCGACTGCACCCGTCACCTCGGAGTAGGTTGTGTTTGGTGGTCCACCTAAAAAAGCCGCCAAAGAGGTCGCAAGGCCGTCACCCAATAATGTGCGTTTTAGGCCAGGCGTCTTTAAGAAGTCCTTGCCGACAGTATTCGAAATGGCTACGACGTCACCGACATGCTCTACCGCAGGGGCAATCGCGATGGGCAGGATAAATAAAATGGCTTCGAGGTTAAATTCTGGCGTAACAAACTTAGGAATGGCAAACCAAGGCGCAGCAGCCACAACACCAAAATCGACGATACCCATAAACAGTGCAATAACATAACCGGTTGCCAGGCCGCTGATGATGGGCAATAAACGCAACATGCCTTTACCCATTGCAGCGACTAACACCGAAACAGTAAGGGCTGGAATCGCCATCCACAATGCTTGGTTCATCGAAAACAATTCAAAAGCCCCATCGCCCGTTTTGCCCAGTGCCATGTTGACGGCCACAGGCGCCAGGGTCAGACCGATGACCATGATGACGGGACCTGTAACGATGGGTGGCAGGATGCGCAGGACGATGTCATTGCCGCGCCATGCAACCAATCCACTCAGAACAACATAGAGTAGGCCAGCAGCAAACAAGCCACTGAGCGTTGCTGGAAGGCCCCAGGTTTGGGTTCCCAAGATAATCGCTGGAATAAAGGCAAATGAAGATGCTAAGAAGACCGGTACGGTGTTGCGGGTGATAAATTGAAACAACAGGGTACCGACGCCGGCTGTAAAGAGTGCAACGTTCGGGTCCATCCCCGTTAGGATGGGTACCAATACCAGTGCGCCAAATGCGACAAACAGCATCTGACCGCCCAGTAAGGCAGTTTGGCAGAATTGACCATGGTCATTTCCTCGTTTTGTTGTTGTTTTAGACGGGTTCTAGGCTAACGAATATCAGAGGTGGGTAACAGCAAATATTGTGAATACCCCTAAAATAATTCAGGTAATTTTTGGTGGCTTTCTGGGACACCGCAAAGCAGCGAATGGAACCACCTTTTAGGCAGCTATATTGGCAGCCAAGGCAATCAGACCAAACAGTATCGGCTGGTGAACGAGGTAGATAAACAGCGGGTGTTTGCCAACCCAGGCAAGGGGTTTTGCTACGGCATTCAGCGCGTGATTTGCTAGGGTGCTGTGGGTCGCAAGGCCTGACAGCGCTACGATTACGGGAATAGCCAGTTTTCCACGACCAAGATGCCCCAAGAAAATACCAAAGAGAACAACACCAAACCAGGGGACCAACCGCGCAATATCAAGCGTACTGTTGGGTAGATTTAGCCATGGTTGCAACCACAGAAACAGAAAGGTCGTTCCAAAACCGTCGACCGTTGCATCCAGGAAAAAGAGTGCTGCACCCACACAGAGCGCCAGCCAGGGGCGCTGTCGAAATGGCAGTGCCAGCCACATGGACAGTGCGAAAAAGTGCAGGATGCCAAAATAGATCCATTGCTGGGGAAAGAGCAGATAGGTAACCAGAGATAGGGCCAGTGCAGCAGCAGCGACCTGACCAAAACGCTTTATAAAGGATCCCCACCGCAAACCGCCTGCTGGATTGAGTGTCATGGTCCAGCCACTGACGACAAAGAATAGGGACAGGATCAGGGTGCGAAATCCACGCCAAAAGGGGTCAGTAAAATCTAGGGCCATAAAATGAAAGTGCGATAAATCATAGAAAAAATGGAATACCACCATCATCAAGATGGCCAAACCCCGAGCGCCGTCTAACCACAATAGGCGGTCTTTGGGCTGCTCTGAGAATGCTGTCATTGGGCAACATCCTGTTCAGGATCTCGCAGCCTGTGAGCACGGTGCCTCAGGGTTTTTCGAACATAGGGTAGCGATAGCAGCCCAAGCACAAAGCCACTGACCAAGCCACCCATGTGCGCGGCATTGTCGATGGGTCCTAGCTGGCCGATAACCAAGTTAAGGGCAATAAAGAAACCGATCGACTTTAAAAACTGTACGCGGATGGGTTTGGCAAACAGCCGCGTTGTCAGCAATGCCGCAAAAAATCCAAACAGTCCAAAGATGGCGCCCGATGCACCGATACTCACCGCACCATAGTTGAAAAACAGGCTGGTAAAGCTCGCGCAGATGCCACTCACAACATACACGCCAACAAAAAGCGTTCGGGGGATCAGTTGCTCGACAATGCCGCCGATTTGAAAGAGCACAGCATTGTTAAATAGAAAGTGTATTGCCCCCGCATGTAGCGCAACACTGGTTATGAGACGCCACCATTGGCCGTCAACGGTGTACGGCCCGTAGTTGGCGCCTAACATCACCAGTGTTTCTAAGGGTATGCTCCAGACAGCAGCAGACAACAGCGCTGACAGCGCGAATACCAGCGTGTTGAGCCCAATTATCCACTGACTCACCCTGAGGTTTTTGATTTGGCTTAGCGACACAAAAAGGGTCCTTAATGAACAGTAGACGGGTTACCTGCTTTTTTTGGCTGGCACGAGAAAATGCGCGCCTTCGCCTGCGATAAAATCTCTAACGTTTTTCATGACACCCCTAATCAGTTGTTCGATGCCTTGCTGGCTGCTCCATCCAACGTGTGGGGTCAAGATAAAGTGCGGGTTATCTATGAGCTGGTAAAGGGGACTGTCTGTTGGTATCGGCTCATGGGCGCTGACGTCCATAGCTGCGCCGGCAATGCGATTGTCTTTTAGCGCCTCGACTAAGGCTGCTTCATTGACGATGCCACCGCGACTGGTATTGATCAGTACGGTGCTCGGACGCATCAGGGAAATTGCCCGCGCATCGATGAGGTTTTCGGTATCAGGTGTCAGGGGGCAACAGAGTGCCACATGGTCAACCAGCGGCAAGGCGGCGTGCAGTGACAGATTGTCGTCATCCTGTGCGGCTCTGTTGTCAACAAAGCGAACCGTCATACCCAAAGCCGTGCACTTCTTTGCCAAACTCTGGCCAATGGCACCCTTGCCGACGATGCCAATGACGGAACCTGCCAGATCGGTGATGGGTGCAGCAAAATGACAAAAATGTGGCGCACTAGACCACTCGCCATCAGCAACGCTGTCTCGATAAGCGGGTAGGTTGCGTCTCAGGGAAAATAGACAGGCCAGAATGTGTTCGGAAACCGTATTGGCAGCGTATCCGCTGACATTGGCGACTGCGATACCCTGTTGTCTGCAATAGGACAGGTCGACATTGTTGGTTCCTGTCGCAGCGACGACGATACATTTCAGTTGTGGCAGGGCCTGCAGTATCGCTGCATGTAACACCACCTTGTTGGTGACAATGATGTCAGCTGATCGCGCCCGCCCCACGACTTCTGCCGGAAGGGTCTGGTCGAAACTCACCCAATCCAAGTCTGGGTGGTCAAAGGTCGCCCATGCTGGAAAGCTGGTTCTATCGAGAAATACGATTTTCATAATACTGGTCTACCGCCTGTTGGATGGTTGGCCACAGATTCGCCAAAATCAAAGGCTGTGCCTCGGCAATTGGGTGAATCCCGTCACCTTGCATCAAGCTGGGTTGATCGGCAACACCTTCAAGCATAAAGGGTACGTAAAGAAGCTTGTATTGTGCTGCAAGCTCGGCATATTGATCGTAGAAAGGCGCTGTATAGCGTGGTCCATAATTCGGTGGTATCCGTATACCTATGAGAACAGGAATGGCGCCAGCGGACAGACTTTGGCGAATCAAGGACTCTAGGTTGCTTTTAATGTGCGCCAAAGGCTTACCCTGAAGTCCATCGTTGCCACCCAATTCGATAATGACGATGGCAGGTGTCAGCGCAGCCATGATACCCGGCATTCGTTGTAAACCTGCAGCGGTCGTGGCGCCACTGACCGATGTATTGACGACCTCCATGTCAGGGTAAAGGGCCTGTATTTTTTGGGATAACAGCGTTACCCAACCGGCATCCTCTTGAATTTGATAGGCAGCACTGAGACTGTCACCAACCACGACGATGGGCTGTGCAGCCATTAACGACATTGATTGAGACACGAGCAGCGCAACAGCCATCGCGCGTATAAAATTAAAATACTTGGAAAAAGACATGATTAAATGCACCAAAGTTGTTCAAACGGTCAAGACGACAGAAGGATTGTTGACGATCTTGAAAGGTATTGATATGGAAATCAACCCAGGCGAGTCGGTTGCCATTGTCGGTGCCTCAGGATCGGGTAAGTCAACCTTGCTTGGAATGCTCGCAGGTCTAGATACCCCGACCTCAGGTGAGATCTACCTTAAAGGGCAGGAAATCACCAAACTTAACGAAGAACAGCGTACCGTCATTCGTGGTGATCTAACGGCTTTTGTATTTCAAAACTTTCATTTACTTGACGGTTTGACGGCATTGGAAAATGTCATGTTGCCACTCGAAGTAAAGGGAATCGCCAATGCCCGGGCCAATGCCAAAGAGGTGTTAGCACGGGTGGGTTTGCAGGGTAGAGAGCACCATTATCCCAAGCAACTGTCAGGTGGTGAGCAACAACGCGTTGCCATAGCCCGCGCTTTCGCGGCCCGCGCACCCATTTTGTTTGCTGATGAACCGACGGGAAACCTAGACACCAAGACGGGCGAAAATATCGCTGATCTCATTTTTGAGCTGAATTCTGAATCGAAAACCACCCTTATATTGGTAACCCACGAACAACGATTGGCCGCCCGATGTAGCCGTCAGATGGTCATGGAAGCGGGCGGTCTTGTCGAGGTGTTTGCATGAGACTCGCACTACGGTTTCTGTGGCGTGACTGGAAAGGTGGCGAGCTGACGCTGCTGCTTGCGTCTTTGATCATAGCCGTCACATCGGTCACCAGTATCTCTATTTTTGCAGACCGTGTTAAACGCAGCATTCAAGACCAAGCCGGGCAGTTATTGGCTGGCGACATACAGGTACGCAGTAGCACAGAGGTGCCACTGGAATGGCGTGACTATGCCCGCGACACGGGTTTGGATATGGCTGATGTTTTGTCATTTCAATCCATGGCGATATCCGACAGCAGTATGGCACTGGGTTCAATCAAGGCCGTGTCAGATGGCTATCCGCTAAAGGGCAAACTCACCATTGGTAGCAAACCCTTTGTGGGCGACACCGTGGTTGACCACGGACCCGCAATGGGCGAAGTGTGGTTGTCCTCAAGGCTGTTCGATGCCTTAGGCGTTACAGTGGGGGACCGAATTACCATCGGCGTTTCTGAGTTTTTGGTGGCTGCTGCGGTCATTAAGGAACCAGACAGCACCCAGAGTTTCTTTGGTGTTGGTCCGCGCATCATGATGCATTGGATGGATGTCGGGAAAACCGAATCTGTTCAAACCGGCAGCCGTTTGAATTACACCTGGATTTTGGCAGGCAGCCCAGAAAAGGTAGCCGATATCACCACCTGGTTGGAACCCCAGTTGGGCAGAAGCTTCCGTCTGTCAGGGATACGCACAAACGATCGCAGTGTGGGCTCTATTCTAGACCGCTCGGAAAGCTTTCTGCTGTTAGCAGGCTCACTGGGCGTCATCTTGGCCGGTGTCGCGCTGGCCTTGGCTGCACAGCGTTACAGCGGACGGCAAGCTGACTATGTTGCCTTGCTGAAAACATTGGGCATGACACCCCAGCGCATTCAGAACCTCTATATGACCAATTTATTGGTACTGACGGTTGTAGGGTCGGTCTTGGGGTTGTTGGTCGGCTGGTTATTACACCAAATCATTGTGCTTATTTTTTCAGGGTTGCTGCCACAGGATCTCGCGTCGGCGAGCTATAGACCCTACCTTACCGGTGCTGTCACCGGGGTAGTGAGTCTGTTTGCCTTTGCGGCACCGCCCATTTTGGCATTAAAGGAAGTCCCCCCGGCTCGCGTCATTAGTTTGAATGTTACCGGTGGTGAGCGCTCAAAAATGTCCGTCTTTCTGATCGGTATTGGCGCCATGATGTTGTTGGTACTGTGGTACAGCCAAAGCTTTATAATGACAGGTGCCTTAACCGGTGGATTGCTGTTGGCCTTGGCCGGCGTTGGTAGTTTGGCGTGGCTGTTATTGCGACTCACACGGCGATTGGGTGACAGGTTAGGTCGTACCTGGCGTATTGGCTTGGCGAGCTTGCAGCGTCATAGTCAGCAGAATGCCATGCAGGTCATGATATTTTCTACCGCATTAATGCTGTTGTTTATTCTCTTTATGGTGCGGGGTTCTTTGATTGACGAATGGCAGCGTCAGTTGCCTGAAGATGCCCCAAACAACTTCATCTACAATATTTTTTATGACGATTTGCCGGTAGTCAAAACGTTTTTGGAAACACGCGATGTTGTTGCGACACCGCTGTTCCCAATGGTTCGAGGTCGGTTACTGGAAATAAATGGTGTGCCCCTGGCTGAACGGATCAAGAATCCCGATACGCCGGGCAGCGATGACTACCGACGTGAACTCAATCTGACCTGGTCTGACACAATGTCGGCTGATAACCAATTGGTGGCAGGATCCTGGTGGCAACCGTCTGATGTCGGTAGAAACCGTATCAGTGTCGAACAGTCCTTTGCAGAGGCGTTGGGGTTGCAACTCGAGGACAGTTTGAAGTTTGGTATCGCCGGTCTGACTACAGAAGCAACCATCGCCAGTATTCGTACGGTAGAATGGGAATCGATGCGCCCCAATTTCTATGTCATATTTTCTGACACGATTTTGGATGGTGCTTCGGCGAGCTATATGACGAGTTTTAATTTGTCAGCGGCAGAGAAACCTGCGCTCACCGAATTGATTCGTCAGGTACCCACCCTGTCGCTGATTGAAGTAGATGCGATGATTGACCAGTTGCGGGATATCATTGGTCAGGTATCCTTGGCCGTAGAGTTTATACTGGCGTTGGTTCTTGTCGCAGGATTGCTCGTACTGATAGCCAGTGTGCAGGCGTCTCTGGATGCGCGGTTGCGTGAAAGCGCCATCCTCAGGACCCTGGGCGCACAGAAAGCCTTGGTTCGCGGTGCCTTATTGATTGAATTTGGCACCCTAGGTTGGCTGTCTGGGTTGCTTGGTGTGGCAGGTGCAGAAGGTGTTCTGTACTTTTTGCAGGTTGAGGTTTTTAATATGGCCTTTTCCTTTAATACCACCCTGTGGTTGATCGGCCCTTGGGTCGGTACGGTGTTAATTGGAGCGGTTGGCATGATGTCGACCCGGCACGTTGTGAAGGTGCCACCATTGTTGGTTCTAAGAGGGCTTTAGAATCAAAATCGCCAAACATCTGTACAGAGATCAGAATTAAGGTTGATTTTTAAAGGGTTGTCCTCAATCATTGTTATTGAGGCAACAAGATATGATGAACAACACAAATGAACATTGCCAAATTAGCGGGCATTTAATTTACTGGAGATCAATATGAGCGTTTTAGTCGGCCGTAAGGCACCAGATTTCACAACACAGGCCGTGTTGGGTAATGGAGAGATCGTAGGCGATTTCAATTTGGGTAAACTGATCAAGGGCAAGTACGCCGTTGTCTTTTTCTATCCTATGGATTTCACTTTCGTTTGCCCATCAGAGTTGATTGCGATGGATCACCGCACAGCGGAGCTTAAGGCGATGAATACTGAAGTGATTGCGATCTCTATAGATTCGCATCACACCCACAATGCATGGCGCAACACGGCCATCAATGATGGCGGTATCGGCCCAGTTACCTACACCCTGGCTGCTGACATGACCCATGAAATTGCAAAGGCTTATGGCATTCAAGCTGAAGCAGGTGAGTCATATTACCCACCAGGCGTGGCTATGCGAGCAACCTTTGTCATAGACAAAAGTGGCGTTGTGCGCCATCAGGTAGTCAACGACGAGCCACTCGGACGTAATATGGACGAGGTTGTGCGTATTGTTGATGCATTGCAGTTCTTTGAAGAGAATGGACAGGTTTGCCCAGCTGGTTGGAACAAAGGCGATAAAGGTATGGTAAACACCCGTACTGGTGTTGCTGCCTACCTGGCTGAAAATTCTGACAAGTTGTAAAATCGGTCGTTATCAATAAGACAGCAAAAGGGGGCATTCGCCCCCTTTTTTAATTACTCTGTATCACCGCCCATGGCAGCCAAGAAATCAAGGTCTTCGTCTGGTGCGTCAACCCAACCTCCCAAAGCTTTCCACTTGTTTACCATGGCGCAGAAAAGCTCTGCAGTCCTTAGTGTGTCGTATTCGGCGCTGTGCGCAGCTTTGGTGTCAAAGTCGATACCGGCTGCTTTGCAACTCTTGGCCAAAACCGTTTGACCAAATACCAAGGCAGACAGGGTTGCAGTGTCAAAACTAGAGAAGGGATGGAAAGGGTCGCGTTTAATCTCGGTACGCTCAACGGCGGCCTTTAAGAAGCCGTGGTCAAAATGGGCATTGTGACCCACAAGGACAGCCCGATTGCAGCCTGCATTCTTGAGTCCCTTGCGAACGAGGGTAAATATTTCCTGTAAAGCCGTTAATTCCGACACGGCATCTCGAAAGGGATGGTGTGGATCGATGCCGGTAAAGTCCAGCGCGGCCTGTTCTATGTTCGCACCTTCAAAAGGTTGCACATTAAAGCTGATACATCGGTCGGTAACCAAAAGCCCGTCGTCATCAAATTTAAGTGTCACTGCTGCTATCTCAAGCAAGGCATCCGTTGGTGCATGAAATCCGCCAGTTTCAACGTCAATAACCACTGGATAGAAGCCGCGGAAGCGATCCGCCATGCGCGATGATCCAAAATTTTCATCAATCACTGAGTATTCCTTTTATCTGAAGCGTTTATTTTAAACGTGATTGGCTTGGCACGCAAAGGGTCGAGTGTCATTGACCCAACAGCGATCGCCTTGAATCAATGACAGCAGTTGATGTAAACCTCCCTTTGAAGCTATAAATTTATCGCCAATTTGGAGAAAATTTTGCCATAATGACGGTCTAACTTTCCCAAGAGGACTGCGAGTCAATGTCTGATATTAAAAAAGTGGTTTTGGCCTATTCGGGCGGTTTGGATACATCAGTGATTGCAAAGTGGATCCAAGAAACCTATCAGTGTGAAGTGGTTACCTTTACAGCTGATTTAGGGCAGGGCGAAGAAGTAGAACCTGCTCGTGCCAAGGCTAAGGCGCTTGGTATCAAAGAAATCTATATTGAAGACCTTCGTGAAGAATTTGTGCGGGATTTTGTGTTTCCGATGTTTCGCGCCAATGCCATCTACGAGGGCGAATACCTATTGGGCACGTCGATTGCGCGTCCACTGATTGCAAAGCGGCTTATTGAAATTGCCAACGAGACCGGTGCTGACGCCATCTCCCATGGCGCGAC
>CAWUUZ010000164.1:0-3168 GCA_963925745.1 uncultured Pseudomonadales bacterium | reverse complement strand
GTGATTAAAGCGGCCATTTTGGGCGCCGAAAGCTTTGCCTTTGGTACCGTACCCATGGTCGCACTGGGGTGTAAGTATTTGCGTATCTGTCACCTGAATAACTGTGCAACCGGTGTGGCAACGCAAAACGAATACCTCCGAGCCAACCATTTCCGCGGCACCGTTGAAATGGTGAAACACTATTTTCATTTTGTGGCTGAAGAAGTCAGGGAGCTTTTGGCCTTGATGGGTTATCCGACCCTTGAGTCCATTGTGGGTCATACCGAATTGCTCGAAATGGTGCCCAACCTCAGCGGTAAGCTGGCGAGTCTCGATTTGAGCCCCATCCTACACATCGATGCCGAAAGCAGTGACCAACCCCGCACCTGTCAAATTGAGCGCAATGTGCCCTTTGACAAGGGAGAGAAGGCAGAAGCCATGTTGGCAACCCTGTTGCCCAGTATCCGAACCAAATCGGGTGGCGTGTTTAAGTTTGCCATTGATAACTGCGACCGTTCGATTGGCGCGCGCATCTCGGGCGAAATTGCACGACTCCATGGCAACAAGGGTATGGAAAGCAAGCCGATCACCCTGAAACTTAAGGGTATTGCAGGTCAGAGTTTTGGTGCCTGGAATGCGGGTGGACTCAACCTCAAGCTTGAAGGCGATGCAAACGACTACGTGGGTAAGGGAATGACGGGTGGAACCATTGCCATTCGGCCGCCCAAAGACAGTTCCTTTAGCACCCAAAAAACCACCATCATGGGCAATACCTGCCTCTATGGTGCAACGGGTGGCAGACTCTATGCTGCAGGCGGCGCAGGTGAACGTTTTGCGGTACGCAACTCGGGCGCTGTTGCTGTGGTCGAAGGGGCAGGAGAGCACTGCTGTGAATATATGACGGGCGGGATGGTTGCTGTACTGGGCAAAACCGGTGGTAACTTTGGCGCGGGCATGACTGGCGGTTTTGCCTATGTCCTAGACTTAGAGCGGACGTTCTTTGATCGCTATAACCGTGAGTTGGTTGAAATACACCGCATTGGCAGTGAAAACATGGAAGATTATCGCAAGTATTTGGTCGACACCATCGGCCGACATGTGGAAGAAACGCAGAGTGCCTGGGGCGCAGAGCTCCTAGATAACTTTGATGACTATGTGAGCCGATTTTGGCTGGTAACACCTAAGGCAGCGAGCCTGGACCAGTTGTTTAATACAACCCGGGCACGGCCTGAATGATGCTGTTTATTTGAGGTAGACGCGATGAAATTATCAAAGCTGAATAACGACTTTCAGTTTATTGAGGTGAAGCGCCAAGACCCCAAGAAAACAGGGTTGAAGCAACGCAAGACGGAATTCATAGAAATCTATGAAGCCTACTCAGAAGCAGATGTCTGTAGCCAGTCTGAACGGTGTTTGGACTGTGGCAATCCCTATTGTGAGTGGAAGTGTCCTGTACACAACTACATTCCCAATTGGCTGCAGATGGTCGCAGAAGGTCGGATCATGGAGGCCGCTACACTGAGCCACCAGACCAATACGTTGCCAGAGGTATGTGGACGGGTTTGTCCGCAAGATCGCCTCTGTGAGGGCGCCTGTACGCTTGAGGACGGCTTTGGTGCCGTCACCATTGGCTCCATAGAAAAGTACATTACCGATACGGCCTTGGCGATGGGCTGGGAACCGGATATGTCTCATGTGACCTGGACGAACAAAAGGGTCGCTGTCATTGGTGCGGGGCCTGCGGGTCTTGCCTGTGCGGATGTGTTGGTCAGAAACGGTGTGAAACCCGTGGTCTATGACCGGATGCCTGAAATTGGCGGTCTGCTTACCTTTGGTATTCCCGAATTTAAACTCGAAAAAAATGTCATGGTCAAACGCCGCGAAATCTTTACCAAGATGGGCGTCGACTTTCGATTAAACACCACCATAGGCGTCGATGTTCAGATGGCTGAACTGATGCAGCACTATGATGCGGTGTTTATGGGTATGGGCACCTATGGTGCGATGAAAGGTGGATTCCCTGGCGAAGATCTCGAAGGTGTGCATGAGGCCTTGCCCTATCTGATTGGAACGGTAAACCACAATCAGGGCTATCAGATGGCCGACTACGACTATGTGAACCTCAATGGCAAACGTGTCGTGGTTCTGGGTGGTGGTGACACCGCGATGGATTGTAACCGCACGGCGATACGCCAAGGTGCGAGTTCCGTTATCTGTGCCTATCGCCGTGATCAAGCCAACATGCCGGGCTCTCGTCGTGAAGTCAAAAATGCCACCGAAGAGGGCGTGGTGTTTCGATTTAACCGTCAGCCAGTCGCCCTGGTCGGTACCGAAGGCAAGGTGACCGGTATTCAAATGGTCACCACGATTTTGGGTGAGCCGGATGACGCAGGCCGTCGCCGACCTGAGGTGGTGCCAGGCAGTGAAGAAATCATTCCTGCTGATGCCGTCATTGTCGCCTTTGGTTTTGAAGCCAACCCGCCCCAGTGGGTGACCGATGAGGACATCAAACAGGATGATTGGCGCCGCGTGATTGCACCCGAAAAGGGCGATTTTGCCTTTCAAACATCCAACCCCAAGGTCTTTGCTGGTGGCGATATGGTTCGGGGTTCGGATCTGGTTGTGACCGCCATCTATGAAGGGCGAACGGCTGCAGAGGGCATCCTAGAATTCTTAGGATAATGCGCTAAATCAGCTAGCGGATGGCCAACTTGACAGTTGGCACACTGCGTTACCGCAAGGAATTGTGCGTTAGACTTTAGGTGACGAAGGGGTTCAGGTTACAATCGCGCCAATATTAATAGGGATTATCAAACATGTCTGAACTTAAGAACGATCGTTTTTTACGCGCTTTGCTACGCCAACCTGTTGACCGCACACCCGTATGGATGATGCGCCAAGCAGGTCGTTATCTGCCAGAATACCGTGCTTCTCGTAGCCAGGCGGGCGACTTTATGAGTCTGTGCAAAAATGCTGATTTGGCCTGTGAAGTGACGATTCAGCCTTTAGACCGCTTTCCGTTGGACGCAGCGATTTTGTTTTCAGACATTTTGACCATTCCTGATGCCTTGGGCTTGGGTCTGTATTTTGAAACAGGCGAAGGTCCACGTTTTAAGAAAACCATTCGTACCGAAAAGGATGTCGTCGACCTGGGTATCGTGAACACCGAAACCGATTTGGACTATGTTT
>CAWUUZ010000163.1:0-7144 GCA_963925745.1 uncultured Pseudomonadales bacterium | reverse complement strand
CATCAGCCGCGCGGGGATAGTAATTACTATCATTGTTGTGGTAAGTTGGAAATACTTGAAAATGGTTGTTAGGAAGCGTGTCTGTAGTCGGTACTTTTTAGCAATAGAACACAGATAGCTAAAGTTGGATAATGTAACAATATTGGCGTCAACACATCCCTTGATGTCAGATAGCGCATAACGTGAGGAACACACAATGCAACGCATACAAAAAGGTTTTACCCTAATCGAATTGATCATGGTTATCGTGATTCTTGGCATCTTGGCTGCGTTTGCATTACCGCGTTTTGCGAATATGTCTTCTGATGCACGTCTAGCAACACTAGACGGTGGCGTGGCAGCAATGAAATCTGCCGCAGCTATTGCGCACGCACAATGGCTGATCGATGGCAGCGTAGCGTCTGCTTCTGTTATTTTAGAAGGTGCAGTCACAGTCACGATGAACGCTGACGGCTATCCGACTGCAGATGCGGACGGAATTGAAGCTGCAATGGATGCAGAAGATATGACTGACAATGTTTACACTGTCAAAGCAGGTTGTACTGCTACTTATACAGAAACTGGTGGCGCTCCTACGTATACTTTGGCTACTGCCTGTTAATCCCTGACATGACAACCACTCAAAGCCCTGCTTTGGGTGGTTTCTTCCGTACCGGAGTCCGACTGCATGTCACGCTGGTCACGTTCACATAAAGATCTGCACCAACAGACCGGTTTTTCACTCGTAGAACTCATCACCGTTATCATTATTCTCGGCATCCTATCTGCTGTTGCCCTACCCCGATTTTTTCGTCCCGCTGATTTTGAAGCGCGTTTTGTTGTCGATGACATGAAACTTGCCATGCAATTTGCCCAAAAACGCGCCGTCAACAGTGGTTGCCCCGTTGAAGTGGTGTTGACGGCCACTGGCTTCCAACTCTGGGGAGACAGTAATTGCGGTTCGAGTCCTGCAAATTTTAACGCTGTGATCAAACACCCTTCTGACGGGGGTGCCTTTGCGGTTACCTTCCCCACCGGCGTGTCTTTGATCAGTCCTGCACCGCCGTTGACACTGCGTTTTACCACCTTTGGCACCATCACAGATGGCACAGGCGTGCAGTATAATCCACCCTTAACGGTGCAAATAAGCCAAGCGGGCATGACCCGCACCTTGACCGTTAACGGCAGCACAGGTTTGATCGAATGAAACGCACAGAACGGGGTTTAACACTGGTAGAACTGGTTATCGCCATTGTGGTGGTCTCTATCGCTGTGACCTCGATAATGGGTGTGATGGCCTCGGTAGGCGGCCGTTCCGCAAATCCCATCGTTTTTATGCAGGCTCAGGCCATCGCCGAGAGCTACCTGGATGAAATCAACACCAAGGCCTTTGTCTATCCCGATCCGGGTCCTGTCTGCAAGACACCGCCTGCATTGCGCTCAGACTATACCGCGATATGCGATTTCACGGGATTACCTGACACGGTTGTGAGAAATGCCTTGGGCGCGGCAATCCCTGAATTATCGGGCTACAGCGTTTCTGTGGCCGTCACTGAAAACATGGGCGCTGATTTCATCCCCAATTTGGCGGTGGTAGCCGATGCACTCAAAATTGTGGTAACCGTCACATCGGCCAATGACGTATTTAATTTCACCAGCTACAGGACACGCTACTGATGAACAGACAGCAGCGTGGATTCACCCTGATTGAATTGATCATTGTCATGATCGTTACTGCCATTGTGGTGGTCATGATCTCAACCATTATTAGCCGTCCCTTAACCACCTATTTTGATACCCAGAGACGGGCAGATTTGGCAGAGCGCGCTCAGGTCGCCATAAACCGCATGACCATCGAGTTGGAAAATCCCTTACCCTACAGCGTACGCGTCACCAATGGGGGGAAAACCCTAGAGTTTATGCCCGCGATAGCAGCAGGTCGCTATTGGGATGGCAATGGAATCAACAAAGACAACGAACTCTTTGCCAAGAAGCCCGACGACGCCTTTAACCACTTGGGTCAATTCTCAACCGCTCTGACCGCTGATATCAACGCGACAGCGACGCGCATTGTGGTGAATAATACCTCTGCCACCACACTCTATGCTGACGCCACGGATACAGTGACAAAGGACATCGGGGTCATCACTGCTTTAGACAATGGGCTTGTTATCACCCCCGACTGTGTCATCGACGGCAATAAAAATGATGAAGACTGTGCCGATGGCGGTGGCGCAAACCCCGAAACAGTCGACCGTTTGACCTTAGCCAGAGGTCACACCTTTGACCCGTCCGGCTCCGGCTCACCGCAAAACCGTTTTTATCTGGTTCGCGACGCCGTTACCTACCACTGTGATCTGGCAACCGAAACCCTCATGCGGTACCAAGGCTATACGTTAGCGGCAATCCAACCCAACACGGTAGCGTCACTCATTGCTGGCGCAAGTCAGGGCACCTTGGCAAGCGGCGTAACAGACTGTCAGTTTGTGGTAGACAGTGGCAATGGCACCTACCGAGCACCACTGGTGACAATGACACTGACTATGGAATCAGATGGAGAGTCAGTGACACTGGTGAAGGAGGTGATGCAATGGAACGCACCTTGATCCTTCCTGCCAAACAACAGGGTTTTGCCCTTGTAGCCTCCGTGTTTTTGATCGTGGTTCTGGGGCTTGCTGGCATTTTTATGGTGCGGTTTAGCGGCACAGTACAATCGGGTCAAACCCAACTGTTGATGGCGCAGCGCGCAAAACAAGCAGCCAATGCCGCCATCGAGTATGGTGTTTATCAGGTGGTTAATGGCACCTGTGCTGCCAGCACCCTGTTATCAGTAGCTGCCTACAGCCAATTCGATGCTACTGTAACCTGTGATGCTAAAAGCTATTTTGCTGGAATTACGCTCTATACCATTCAGGGCACAGCAAGCTATGGCACTATGGGTGAACCAGACTATGTGTGGCGGCAATATCAAGTGGTTGTGGAGCAATAACCTGATGACTAGCGTAAAGGACAGTTTTCGAGACATTAGCGCCTCAGTATCAGCGCTGGTTAGGTTAGCCAAGGTGGAAAGCCAACCCCCTGGATTCCATCGGCTATTGACACAATTGGAGTCTTAGACGATGACCCCGTGGTTAAATAGTACGACAACCCTACTCTTCGCGATGACAGCCAGTACTTTTATTCATGCGGCGACCCAAGAAGACTTGGTCTGTGTCAACAGTAACACTGGTGATAAGGAAATTGTGCTCAACGAGCTCATTACCACAGGCAACAGCAGCTATAAATATACCGAAGTGAAGGTCATTAAGAACGACACTGACATTGTCCCGTTTGAATTGTGTATGGGGTCCCTGCCTTTTAAAGAAACAGGCGGTGTTCCCAACTTTGGCTGCGTGGATTTGGGTGTAGGAAATGGCATCTGGTACGACGATAGCACTACTACTCCTCTGTTGGACAACAATGGCCCAAATTCAACCTACCCAACCACCTATTACAACCCAACCTGGATAACCTATCAAAATACCGATGTTTTAGTCTCGGGCGAAGGACAGATGGATTCAGCCGATGGACAGATTATTCTAAGAGAAAAAGCCAATCCAAAAAATGTTGTTGATTACCTTTGTTACTCAAACAGTGACATTTGCAAGGATGGTATTTCACCCTATTACAAAAGCCCTACACGGCTAGTTGACACCAGCATCGACCCTACTGATCCAGACAGTGTGTGCTGGAATGAGTTTGTGGTCGGGGCAAACTCGACAAAGGTGTTTGGCCGCTTAGACCCAGATGGCACGGGCGCCTTTATTGAACTACCCACTAGCGATCCAACAACCGGCAATAGCAATGACGGTATCCCGCCCATTGCAGATCAAATTGCCGCAGTTTGTTTGGCAATAGACAGTGGAACCTTTGTACCGGTTTACTCAAATTCACTGCTGTCCTTACTCAATGCCGCACCTGTCACGATAACCAATGAAAGTGGCACACAAAACAGCTTTAGCACGGCGGGAAACTACAGTAATGGTGCATCAATAACCGTCCAAGCACAGTACCAATACGGCAAATATGTGCCTCCCCAAGATATTCCCAACTACTCTGGCCCTGCAAATAGTGTCAATAACGATGTCACACTGTCGAGCACGTCAACTCTTGGGCCTGAAAGTTATGACGTAGTGACCGTCACAGCGGGGTCGTCAACGGGTACGGCTGGTGTGTCTGGTAGCATATACGAGATAAACAGCCTGTCACTGGGCTCTAATAGCCAACTCAATCTGGTTGCCGGCACCTACCATATCGGCGAACTGATCTTGGGAGAAAATGCCATCATCGACATTACATCAGGACCCGTGACACTGATCATTGGTACCAGCCTAGAGCTCAGTTCTGGGTCTCAATTCATGAACAGCGCTTCAGACCCTGGCAAACTGACAATATATTTGAGTTCTGGTAATTTGATTTCCTCTGAGAATTCAGAGATTACCGGAACAATAATAACTGCTGCAGGGACTACAGCCACCTTTACAGATAATGCGTCACTCCATGGCAGCATTTTTGGCTTAGGGAAGGTTGCATTTACCAATTCCTCTGGTCCAGTCAATGTTAACTATAGTGCCAATGCCATCAAAGCCCAGCGTAACCTTTATGGCTGTACCACCACGCCTCCGAGTGTGACAACGGTTACCGTAACCCCAAGCACAGCTGTTTCCGCACTGACCTGCCAACCACAGCCTGTGACGTTAAATGTTACCAAGGCTGACGGTACTGCCTATGTCGGCACCCTGAACCTGACATCATCGCCAGCAATGGGTAATTGGTTAAACAGTGCGCAAACCCTCATATCTGGGAACGGTACTTTAAATGACGGCGCGGCAACGGTGGCCTTTGTAGCTGGTGATGCGGGGATAAAAAACCTGTGGCTTTCCAACACCACAACGGGCGGGTTAACTGTTACGGCGACAGACTCGGTTACCAGTAGCATTACTGCCAATTCGGGAACCATTACTTTTTCCGATGCAGGCTTTATATGGCTAGACACTGCTGGCACGCCCATCTCACCTACAAACCCGCTAACCTTGGTCTCGGGTACATCAACGGATGTGCGCATCCGCGCGGTGAAAACGGATCCCGTCGCAGGAGTCTGCACCAATGTCTTTGGTGTATCGGCCTCGGTACCCTTTGAATTCAATACCCAGTGTGTGGATCCAGGAACCTGTGCTGCGAACCAACGGGTGCAAATAACAAATAACGCCATCGCCACCGATATTGGCAACCCCCAAAATACACCCTCACCCACCAACAAAAATATTCTATTTGGCGCGAATTCAACGGCAACCCTGGGCATCGTTAGCCCCGATGTCGGTGCCATGAATCTCGTTGCACGCTATCCAGGCAGCAGTAATGCCCCCGCTATGGTCGGTGACGTGCCTTTCGTGAGCAAGCCTGCCTCTTTACATGTGGTGGATATTACCGCTGGCGGTGTCGCAAACCCCGGCACAAGCTCACTAACTGACCCTGTTTTCACAAAAGCTGGCGCACTCTTTTTGGTTGAGATTGAGAGCCGAAACAGCTTGGGGGCAGTAACACCAAACTTTGGACAGGAAGATGAGACGCCGCAGCCAAACCTGAGCCATGCCTTGGTCGCGCCTGCGGCAGGAATATTGGGTACGCTTGTTAAAACGGGAAATTGGATAGCGGGTACTGCAGGCAGTGGCCATGTTAAGTTCAATTCAGCGACGAGCGGCCTTACCTATTCTGAGGTCGGTAGCATCACCCTCACACCTAGCCTGACAAATTACGTTGCAAACGCCCTATCTGCTGGCGCTGTTTCAGGAGTGGTTTCCGGCACCATCGGCCGATTTACACCCGATCATTTTGGGGTATCAACCAATACACCCGTTTTATCGCTAGCATGCCCAATGCTCTATCGCGGACAAGACTTAACCTTTAGTACAGCACCAACACTTACGATCTCTGCCCTGAATACCTTTGGTGTTATCACCCAAAATTATGACGGCGTATTTTTTGGCTTACCCGCTACCGTTTCAACGGATGCCGTTACCGTGACGCAGCAATCTGGTGCTGCCTGGACACCGAGCATGAATTGGACAGGTCAGTGGCAGCAAACTACCGGTTATGACGGTGTGGTCAGCTTGCAGCTTGATACATTTAACCTGGGACGGAACAGCCTACCTACGGCAGGTGAGGGACCTATTTCCAACCCCACCCTACGCATTGGTTTACCTGACAACCCTGCCAGCGGCGGTGCCTCTTTGATACATGACGTTGACAATGTGTGCTATGACACGGGCGCCGGCTGTAGCGATGTGTTTTGGGATCTTGGTTTAACGCTAGATTGGCTCTATGGCCGCGCGGTCATGAGTAACAACAATGGCTCAGAAACCGAGCCCCTGACCATGCCGATCTCGATAGAATATTGGGATGGTGCGAGCTGGCAAACCAATCTTGAGGACGACAGCTGTACGACACTGGCTTTGACAGACTTTTCGGTGGGCTCTGCAACAGGCGCGCTCGCGACGTCTCCCCCAACAACGACGAATCTCATTCCCTTTACCGATGGGCAAGGCAGTGTCGACCTGACTGCTCCTGGCGCTGGTAATACCGGCTCTGTGGTATTGACAGGAAACGTACCCCCTTGGCTACAGTTTGCGTGGGATGGCACAACGCTTTCCAGCCCAAGCGCAACCGCTATGTTTGGTATCTACCGCGGCCGACCACCCATTCTGTTTCGCAGCCAGACCTACCGTTAACGCGAGATACCTTTAGAGGGTGCCTCTCCCGCATTGGGTGTTCTGCACGGGTGTTTCAGCGCGGAGGTTTCAGCGCAGATCGACCTTAGGATCTGTTGGGTTGGCTCTGGAACACGGCACCCAGGGCTGATTAGCGGCGCATACGTCGCATTTCCTCTATTAACCTCAGCTGGGCAACAGCCTGGGCCAATCGAGCCGACACCGCCGCATAGTCCATCTCAGTGTGCATGGATTGAATTTCTTGTTCGGCCTGTTTTCTGGCATCGATTGCTGCGGCTTCATCGATGTCTTCTGCGCGCACTGCAGTGTCGGCCAATATGGTTACGATACTGGGTTGCACTTCCAAGAAACCGCCAGACACATAACATTGAATCACATTGGATTCGGGATCTACCAAC
>CAWUUZ010000162.1:0-6307 GCA_963925745.1 uncultured Pseudomonadales bacterium | reverse complement strand
TGATGGCCAAATTTCATTTTGAGTGTCTGTGCACCGTTGGCCAATGCCAGCAGTTGGTGGCCCAGACAAATACCAAAGAGGGGGATGCCTGTTGCTTGCAATGTGCTAATGGCGCTTATCGCATAATCGCAGGGTGCCGGGTCACCCGGTCCATTGGATAAGAACACGCCATCGGGTGCCAATGCCAACACATCCTCTGCCGGTGTCTGCGCTGGAACAACCGTGATACGGCAGCCGCGGTCTGCGAGCATGCGTAAAATATTGTGTTTGACGCCATAGTCGTAGGCAACCACATGGTGGGGAAATTCTGCAAGCTCTTGAAAACCAGCCCCCAGTTTCCAACTGCCCTGTGTCCAGCTATAGGCCTTGTCAGTGGTTACGGTTTTTGCCAGGTCCATACCCTTCAAGCCTGGAAATGCCTTGGCACGTGCGATGGCATCGGCTTCGTTGATGTTGTCACCGGCGATGATACAGCCGTTTTGCGCGCCCTTATCTCTGAGGATTCGGGTCAGGCGTCGGGTATCAATGCCGCCGATGGCAACAATGCCCTGTTCAACAAGGTAATCTGGAAGGGTTTGGGTGCTGCGAAAATTGCTGGCTAATAGGGGCAGGTCACGAATGATTAGGCCCTTTGCCCAGGCTTTGGACGACTCGTTGTCTTCTGGGTTGATACCGGTGTTGCCAATATGGGGATAGGTGAGTGTCACCATTTGCTCTGCATAAGAGGGGTCGGTCAAAATCTCCTGGTATCCCGTCATCGCAGTATTAAAAACGACTTCGCCGCTGGTGGAACCCAGTGCGCCGATTGCGGTACCTCTGAAGATGCTGCCATCTTCTAGTGCGAGTAAGGCAGGTGTGCTCAAAGCAGGTTCCTCATCTATGGAAAGGATTGGTCATTATATGAAGCCTGTGTTTCAGAAGGAGCCGCTGTGGCCAGTGAAACCCTCCGCATCTACAAGACCTTTGGACATGCTTTTGCCAGAAAAACTGCTGTTTAGGGATGTGCCGTACCCTAATCAGAATGTGCCAAGCCCAAATTGTCGCGGATTCTACGGATTAGCCCCTGTCATGTCCAGAAAGAATAGGCTTTAAGGATGCAAAATAACAGGCCGCTTTTGGTGCCAGCCTGTGTTGTCAGCCATACGGTTTTGGTGACCATGCAAACCTCTGGCAGGCTACCTTCTCTGAGTGTAGAGATGCCAGCCAGTATGGGCGGCCCGAGATTGAGTGGGGTGCTTGTCGGAAACGGGTGGGAGCGACAGCAAAGCTTCTGCCTCATGGACCGTTTCAGAGGGGGTGAATCGGTGGCGGTGTTTTTACAGAGGTTATTTTCAGAGGGTCCAACGCCTTTGCAGCGCTAGACCATCCAGACTCTTTGTTCGCCCCAAAAATGCCCAGGGGCTAGGGTGATGGCGAGCGCTCCTTAGAACTCGTCATCCGATAAGGCCATAAGACCCTCGGCGCCATTCATGATCTTGGCCTGATAGGCGTTGGCTTCTGGCAACAGTTTCTGAATAAAGAACAGACCTGTTTTTACCTTGCCAGAATAGTAGCTGTCCTGAGGCATGGCCAAGGCAGTCGCTGCCATGCGTGTCCACATAAAGGTCATGGCCACCAAACCAAAGAGGTTGAGGTAGTCACAGCTCGCAGCGCCAACAAAATTCTTGTCAGCAGCAGTCTGGCTAACCACAAAGGCGGTGGTTTCTTGCAGCAGTTTGTTGCTATCGGTGAGCGCAGCGACAAAGGGTTGCAACGCCTCTGAATGAGGCAATGTCGCCAGGTATTGGGCGATTTCTGTACCAAAGTCCTGTACCCATGCACCCTGATTTGCATTGACCTTTCTGCTTATCAGATCGAGTGCTTGGATGCCGTTGGTGCCTTCATAAATCTGTGCGATACGAACGTCACGGACATATTGCTCCATACCCCATTCGCGAATGTAGCCATGACCGCCAAAGACCTGCTGTCCGAGGACGCAGCTGTCAAAACCCCGGTCGGTAAAATAGGCTTTTGCAATGGGGGTCAGCAGGGCGACCATGTCGTCCGCCGAACTGCGGATGGCGTCATCTTCATGGTGCTTTGCCAAGTCCAACTTCATACCCACAAAGGCGGCAAAGGCACGACAACCTTCGGTATAGGCCTTTTGCGTCAGCAGCATGCGGCGCACATCGGGGTGTACCAAAATGGGATCAGCAATTTTATCGGGCTGTGTTGCACCTGTGGGTGCGCGACTTTGCAGACGGTCTTTGGCATATTCTAAGGCGCTTTGGTAGCTGGCATCAGCCAGTCCAATACCCTGTAAGCCGATGGTCAGGCGCTCATAGTTCATCATGGTAAACATGGCGGCTAGGCCCTTGTTCAATTCGCCGACCAAATAGCCCTGCGAACCGTCAAAGTTCATCACACAGGTCGAGGAACCCTTGATGCCCATCTTGTGTTCGATAGCACCGCAGGAAACCTGATTAAAGTCACCCAGATTGCCAGCACTATCAACCTTGATTTTTGGTACCAAAAACAACGAGATACCCCTTGGGCCTGCCGGCGCATCGGGCAGCTTTGCCAAAACCAAATGGATGATGTTTTCAGTGAGGTCGTGATCGCCACCGGTAATAAAGATCTTGGTGCCGGTGACAGAATAACTGCCATCAGGAAGGGCATCAGCGCGGGTCCGAATGATGCCAAGATCGGTACCCGAATGGGCCTCAGTCAGACACATGGAACCAGCCCAGGTACCCTCATACATCTTGGGTAAAAACTGTTCCTTGAGTACATCGCTGGCATGGGCATTGATGGCCAAACAGGCACCAGCGGTTAGGGCTGGGTACAGTGCAAAGGAACTGTTGGCAGCATAAAGCATTTCTTCAAACATGACGGTAAGCATCTTGGGCATGCCCTGTCCGCCATAGGTAGTATCACCACCCAATCCTGCCCAACCACTTTCTGAGAATGTCTTGTAGGCAGCTGCGAATCCAGAAGGGGTTGTCACCTTGCCGTCTTCAAACAGGCAGCCCTCTTCATCACCCGAACGGTTGATGGGTGCAATTTCGTTTTCACAGATCCGTGCGCCTTCTTCGAGGATGGCAGCAACCAAGTCTGACGAGGCTTCTTCAGTGCCGGGCATGGAAGCCCACAGTGCGGGTGCTTCAAAAACGTCGTTTAGAATAAATTGCATGTCCCGCAAAGGCGCCTTGTAAGCTGCCATAGTTATCATCCTCGTGAGCAAATAGAAAACAAGAATGCCCTCTTTTTAAAGAAGGCATCTTAGGTACCTTGTTCAGTTACCTAGAGGTCGAATTAGAACGCGAAGTGGTCTGCGTCTACCGCCATCAAGGTCTCTGCACCGTTAGCCATCATGGCCTTGTGGCCGTGAACGCGTGGCAAAATACGTTGGAAATAGAAACGCGCAGTGGCAATTTTGGTTTTGTAAAAATCAACCTCTTCTGCCCCGTCTGCCAACTTTGCCATGGCTTCGCGTGCCATGTCTGCCCAGAAATACGCCAAGCAGATGTAACCTGAATACATGAGATAATCCACAGATGCCGCGCCAACTTCATCGCGATCCTTGCTGGCTTTCATGGCCAGTTCCATGGTGACCTCACCCCACTCCTTGTTCAAACCAGCCAAGACACCGACAAATTCGGCCATGTCTGCCTGGTCATTTGCTTTGCAAAATTTATGAACAATTTTTGTGAAGCGTTTGAGCGATTCACCCTGTGTCATCAAAACCTTTCGACCCAAGAGGTCAAGCGCCTGGATGCCAGTGGTGCCTTCATACAGTGTTGCGATGCGGGTATCTCGAACAATTTGCTCCATACCCCACTCTTTGATAAAGCCATGACCACCATAAACCTGGATGCCATGGTTCGCAGCTTCATAACCCGTTTCGGTTAAAAAGGCTTTGGCAATGGGGGTTAGGAATCCAAGCAACTCGGAAGCGTCTTTTGCGGCTTCAGGGTCTTGCTTGTTCGCCATGATGTCTACCAAGAAAGAGCAATAATAAATCATTGCGCGGCCACCTTCAGCAAATGCCTTCTGGGTCATCAGCATGCGGCGTACGTCAGGATGTACAATGATCGGATCCGCAGGTTTGTCTGGGAATTTAGCACCGGTGAGTGAACGCATTGCCAGACGGTCCTTGGCATATTCTAAAGCGCCCTGGAACGACAGTTCAGCGGCTGCAACACCCTGCATGGCTGTGCCCAAACGAGCCACATTCATAAAGGTAAACATGCACTTGAGGCCTTCGTTTTCAGCGCCAATCAGGAAGCCCTGGGCATTGTCGAAGTTGAGAACCGCGGTCGAATTGCCGTGGATACCCATCTTGTGTTCCAGTGCGCCACAGGTAACACCGTTTGCTGTGCCGTCAGCCTTAAGCTTGGGAACAATAAAGAGTGAAATACCCTTGGTTCCAGCAGGTGCGCCGGGTAGTCGTGCCAACACGATATGGATGATGTTGTCGGTAAAGTCGTGGTCGCCTGCAGAGATAAAGATCTTGGTGCCGTTGATGAGGAATGACCCATCATCCGAAGCGTCAGCACGGGTTTTTAGCAGACCGAGATCGGAACCACAGTTTGGCTCGGTGAGACACATGGTGCCGGTACTTTCGCCGGATACCAGGGGCTTCAAATAGGTTTCTTTTTGTTCCTCTGTGCCAAAGGCTTCAATGGTGTGCTTTGCGCCATGGCTCAAGCCAGGATACATGCCCCAAGACCAGTTAGCGGTAGAATTCATCTCGCTAACAATGGTGGCAATGGATTCTGGTAGTGCCTGTCCACCCATGTCTTCGCTGGCAGAAAGACTTGGCCAGCCAGCATCCACATACTGAATATAGGCTTCTTTAAAACCCTTGGGCGTGGTGACCTTGCCGTCAATCAGGGTGCAACCGTCGTCACCCGAAATATAAAGGGGTGCCAAAACCTGTTCGCTGAATTTAGCCGCTTCTGAAGCAATGGCATCAATCATGTCGCGTGACGCATCCTCTGCACCCACTTTTTCATAATGCGCAGCAGAATTGAGCAACTCGTGTATGACGAACTGAATGTCACGGATGGGGGCTTTGTATTCTAGCATGGGGTTGTCCTTTAAGGGTTCGGCACTGAATCATTGGTGCTTGAGTGCCAACGACTAGCGTGTAGGTGTTTTTTTCAAACAGTTGTTTGAAATTTACGATTTATCCCTAGGGTGGTCAATTAAAGTTCTGCATTTGTGATGATTGATGAAAAGTAGGGGGGTAATAGCGGGTTGTTAATGCATTTAGGTCATTAAAGCAGATGCCTATTAGGATAAAGCCATCCTTGGTTTGGTATTGGCAGGCGAAAAAAACCGGTTGCCGCCAAGCGAAAACCGGTTTCTGTTTGGACTGCGCAGCGCGTCTTACTTGGTGGTGCTGGTCAGGGCCGCATTAAACGTTTTGCTTGGACGCATCACGTGGGTAACGGCTTCAAGGTCATAATGGTAGTAGCCTTTTAGATCTGCAGGTGTGCCCTGAACAGCAGACAGCTCCTTCAGAATGTTGGCTTCATTATCGGTCAATGTTTTGGCCAGAGGGGCAAAGGCTGCTGCCAATTCCATATCGTCAGTTTGTTTTGCAACTTCCTGTGCCCAATACAGTGCCAAGTAGAAATGGCTGCCACGGTTGTCCAGCTCGCCTGTTTTACGTGAAGGCGACTTGTTGTTTGTAAGCAGAATTCCGGTCGCAACGTCGAGGGTCTTGGCCAACAATTTTGCCTTGGCATTGTTTTCTTTCAGACCGAGCTCTTCAAGAGAGACCGCGATGGCCAGAAATTCGCCCAGAGAGTCCCAACGCAAATGGTTTTCTTCAGCAACCTGCTGCACGTGTTTTGGCGCTGATCCACCAGCACCCGTTTCATACATGCCGCCACCTGCCAACATCGGAACGATAGAGAGCATCTTGGCAGATGTGCCCAATTCCATGATGGGGAACAAATCGGTGAGGTAGTCGCGCAACACGTTACCCGTTACCGAGATGGTATCTTTGCCACGAATGATACGTTCCATTGAGAAACGGATTGCTTCGTTGTAATCCATAACCCGAAGATCCAAGCCATCGGTATCGTGGTCTTTTAGATAGAGGTCTACCTTCTTCAACAATTGAAGGTCGTGTGGACGTTCATCGTCAAGCCAGAAAACCGCAGGGGTGTTGGAATTGCGTGCCCGTGTAACAGCCAGTTTGACCCAGTCTTTGACGGCTTCGTCCTTGGTCTGACAGGCGCGCCAGATGTCACCCTTTTCGACGACGTGTTCAATCAGTACCTTTCCTTTGCTATCGACGATACGCATGATGCCG
>CAWUUZ010000161.1:0-7816 GCA_963925745.1 uncultured Pseudomonadales bacterium | reverse complement strand
CTGTTTGGCTGCTTGCGCACTGATACGTCCAAAGCCTTCATTTTCAATCAGCTCTTCAAAGGTATCACCAGGCTGCAATGTCTTATCGATATCAGCAGCTTCTTCCATGTTGATTTCGCTGCCCAAAATCGGGACGCCTTCATTGCTTACAACAAACCAACGACGGTAAGTAGCATAATCACCAGTGGCACGGTCTATGACGACATGGATGTCGGCTTCGCCATCATCATCAAAGCGTTTCTTAGCTGCAGCAGCAAGGGCAAGTTCGATAGCCTCAAAGATGACATCTTTGGACACACCTTTCTCGTTCGATACCACTTCTACAACTAAAAGCATTTCTTTATTCATTGTCTACGCCTCGTCATCCCGTAATGTAGTCATGCTGTTTTCAAAAACCGGCACTATGCGTGCTTTATCGATTTGTTCAATTGGCAACAAAAACTCGTCTTGGTCAATTATCAACAGCACATCGTCGCCATCGATCCCATTTAAAATACCTTTAAACTTGCGCCGACCATCAAATGGCTGGTGCAACTTAATATCAATCTTTTGGCCCCGGTAACGCACGAAGTGTTCCGGGGTAAATAATAAGCGGTCAACTCCTGGGGAGGACACTTCAAGGGTATATTGGCTGGTTATGGGGTCTTCTACATCCATAACAGCACTTACCTGGTGACTCACCTTGACGCAATCATCAACCATGATGCCATTCTCATGATCGATATAAATTCTCAGCACAGAGTTTACACCCTGTCCGACATACTCTAGACCCCAAAATATATAGCCGAAACCTTCGACTATGGGCTGGATCATTTCGTTCAAACGTTCTGTTTTGGTGCTCAAATCTAAACCCCGAAAATAGAAAATGGGCATCATGTGCCCATAAGATTGACCTGTAAAAGCTACAAGTCGACTTTGCAATAAACAAAAAGCCCCTAATCCGGAGCTTTTTAGTTCATGCTTATACATCTGAGTTCCGGAACCCTTGTTGCCAAAACAGGCCAACAAATCTCAGACGGCACATACAATTGAAAAAGTGGTAGCGGGGGCAAGATTTGAACTTACGACCTTCGGGTTATGAGCCCGACGAGCTACCAGACTGCTCCACCCCGCAACAACTGCTACACATTTGCGGCGCCAAGTATAGTGGTTAAACCCCCTAACTTCAACTGCCTGCATCTGTATATATGGTGCCGACGACTAGACTCGAACTAGCATGGGCTGTTGCCCACCACCCCCTCAAGATGGCGTGTCTACCAATTTCACCACGTCGGCATTTAACTTACTGGATGTTTGGAACACCCGGTTCTGCAAGAGGTTCAGACGCTGGAATATCAGGGGCATTTTGTTGATCTACCACTGTCGTTACCAAGCCCAAATCCAATGCAGCATCAGCTTTTTGCTTAGAGTAAAAAGCCAATGTCAAACTGGTCAAGAAGAATCCTGTTGCCAGGACGGCAGTGGTACGGCTCAAAAAGTTTGAGCTGCCCTGACTACCAAATACGGTTTGTGATGCGCCGCCGCCAAAAGATGCGCCTGCATCAGCGCCTTTGCCACGCTGAATCAAAATAAAGCCAATGATGCCAATGGCCAACACAACATGAACTACAATTATCAAGCTTTCCATTAACCAATACCCTAGGTCATTCTGCGTGTTTGCAGATGGTTACAAATTCGTTCAGCTTTAATGATGCGCCTCCTACGAGACCCCCATCAACATCTGACATTCCGAACAATTCTTTTGCTGTGTCAGCAGTCACGCTGCCACCGTACAGTATCTGAACTTTCTCAGCCACAACAGCATCGTGACTGGCTACCAAACGCCGAATAGCGGCGTGAACTTCTTGTGCTTGCGCCGGTGACGCTGTCACTCCGGTGCCAATGGCCCAAACCGGTTCGTACGCAATCACACATTCTGTGAGGGCTGCGACACCGATTTGACTAATAATCGATTCTAACTGTTCGCCAACGACACCCATGGTGTTGTCTGCTTCACGGTCTGCTAAGGTTTCTCCGACACAGAGTACCGGTGTCAACTTCTGACCCAAGGCCAATTCAGCCTTTAATCCGCAAACCGCATTGGTATCGCCATACAGCGCTCGGCGCTCTGAGTGACCCACCAAGACATACTGGCAACCAAATTCACGTAACATCGCAGGGGAGGTTTCACCCGTATAGGCACCCTTAAGGTGTTCAGCGCTGTTCTGACCGCCCCAACCCAATGCTGTGCCTGACAAAACAGACGCCACATGAGGCAGGTAAATCGTGGGAGCAAATACTACCACATCGCATTTTTCGCCCAATTGTGCAGCCATGAAACCTGACAATAGCGTGTCAAACAACGCGGTATCGCCGTTCATTTTCCAATTTGCTGCTACGAGCTTGCGACGCATACTTATTCGTCCTCGTGAAAGATCGCGCATGTTAATGATTTTGGGTGCGCCTGACAAGTGCCATTCAGTTTAAATCGTTGTTTTTCAACTGTTTTACAGATATTAACTGGCAAGTTTTTCAACCACCTCAGCCAAAGTCTGACAAACCTTTGTCACAAGCTTGATGTCTTCGCCTTCGACCATCACACGAATCAGCGGCTCTGTACCCGACGGACGCAGCAGAACACGGCCTGTACCCGCAAGACTTTCCTCGGCGACCTTTACGGCTTCTGCCAATTCGGGCTTGTCCATAATGCTGCTGGCTGACTTTAACCGCACATTGATCATTTTTTGTGGATACTTGCTCATGCCCTGCTTTAATTCGTGCAGGGTGTTGCCACTGTCAGACACCGCTCGCAGGACCTGTAACGCTGCCACAATGGCATCACCGGTCGTGGTCATGTCGCGGCATACCAAATGTCCCGAGCCTTCGCCACCGAGAATCCAATTGTTCAGCTCAAGCTGCTCCATAACGTAGCGGTCACCGACCTTTGCCCGTATCAGAGGGATACCCAGCTTTTCCAATGCCTTTTCCATACCCAGGTTGGTCATGAGTGTTCCCACAACCCCGCCCTGCAAACCTTCATGCTGCTTGCGGTGTGCCGCGATGATAAACAACAGCTCGTCACCATCAACCAGAGCACCGGTATCATCAACCATAACCACACGATCGCCATCACCATCAAAGGCGATGCCCATATCGGCTTTTTCAGACAGGACCGTTTGCTGTAACTGTTTAGGCTCAGTTGAACCGCGTTCAAAATTGATATTCAAACCATCTGGCTGGTTGCCAATCACGATAACGTTGGCCCCCATTTCGCGTAGCACCTTTGGCCCTACGTCATAGGTTGCACCATGGGCGCAGTCCAATACAATCTTCAGCCCCTCCAATGAGAGGTTCCGTGCGGTGCCCTTGCAGAATTCTACATAGCGCCCACCGGCATCATTCACACGGGTCGCTTTACCCAAACGCTCCGACGGCATCACATGCATTGGCTTGTCCATTTCGGCTTCGATGGCGAGCTCAATGTCGTCGCCAAGCTTCATACCCAGACCAGAGAAAAACTTAATGCCATTGTCATAATGCGGATTATGCGATGCGCTGATGACAATTCCGGCATTGGCATGGAAGGTACGGGTCAAATAGGCGATGGCAGGCGTAGGCATAGGGCCCAACAGCAAAATATCAACACCCGCTGCCGAGAGGCCAGCCTCCAAGGCAGACTCGAACATGTAACCCGAAATACGGGTGTCCTTGCCAATCAAAATACGTGTCTTACCCATTTTCGAAAATACTTTTCCCGCCGCCCAGCCCAACTTGAGCATGAATTCTGGCGTGATAACACCTTCGCCTACCGCACCGCGTATGCCGTCTGTTCCGAAGTAGCGTTTCTCAGTCATATTTTCCATCCTGGGTAATATTTAATTCATTTTGGGCGTTTTGCTTGAGCGCTGTGACAATGCGCATGGCGTCCTTTGTTTCAGCAACATCATGAACGCGGATAATGCGCGCGCCCTTCGATGCGGCGATAACAGCCAATGCCACACTTCCCACCATGCGTTCACCTGCTGGCTTACCGGTTATTTCTCCAACCATCGATTTACGGGAAAAACCAACCATAACGGGGAACCCTGTCGCAACAAATCGGTCAAGGTGACCCAACAGACTCAAATTGTGCGCCAATGCCTTACCAAATCCAAATCCTGGGTCTAACAACAGTTGGTCTCTATGAATACCTGCCGACAGGCAGACATCGACCCGAGACATCAGATAGCCAAACACCTCATCAACAACCTGTTGGTACTGAGGCGCCTGCTGCATCATGCTGGGCTGGCCTTTCATGTGCATCAAACAGACCTGCGCACCTGTGGCCACTGCGGCCTCTAAGGCGCCAGGGCGTTCCAATGCCCGAACATCGTTAATCAGGGTTGCTCCAGCACGTACCGCCGAGGTCATGACCTCAGGCGTACTGGTATCGACCGAAATCTTTACGTTGAATTCCCCGGTGATCATCTGAATAACGGGAATCACACGGTCCAACTCAACCTGCGGCGCAACCGGCAATGCGCCAGGGCGGGTGGACTCGCCACCCACATCAATAATATCTGCGCCCGCCAAAATCATGCGGGCAACTTTTCGACGCGCATCCTCTAGGTGCCTAATTTGGCCCCCGTCAGAAAAAGAATCGGGCGTCACATTGAGGACACCCATAATTTCAATGACACCATCACTCATGTGCTGTGATCCATGCGCCTTGCTGTCCTAAGATCGGTCCTGCCGCTCGTCATCTGATGGCGACGGGTCTTGATCGTCACCACTGTCGACGTCAGCTGGCTTTTGCTGCTCTGGCTCATCAGCAACAGACTCAGCAACAGGCTTGGCCATATCATCTGATTCGTAATCACCTGCGAGAACATCACCCGCATCGTCCCAAGAGGCTGGTTTGCGAGGGCGTTTTAGCAACATGATGTCATCTATCTGCGGTCCATCGATGGTTTCATATTCCATCAGTGCATCTTTCATCAGGTCTAACTGAGGACGGTGACTCTCAAGCAATGAAACAGCATGCTCATAGGCTTCATTCAAAATCCGTTTAACCTCGGAATCCACCTGCTTGGCAGTTTCGCCTGAAGTCATCACGGCATTGGACTGTGACCCAACATAACCCTGCTCTTCATGCTCAAACTGGATAGGACCCAGTTCACTCAGACCCCACTTGGTAACCATGTTGCGCGCCAAGCCAGTGGCCTGTTGAATATCGTTTTGCGCACCGGTGGATACCTCGTCTTCTCCGTAGATCACGGATTCTGCAATTCGACCGCCATAGGCTGAGGCAATACGGCCCATCAGATAACGTTTTGAATAGCTGACCTTGTCTTCTTCAGGCAGATACATCGTGACACCCAGGGCGCGGCCACGGGGGATAATCGTTACCTTATAGACAGGATCATGACCAGGAATGAGGCGACCAATAATGGCGTGACCTGCTTCGTGATAGGCGGTCATTTCTTTGTCTTTTTCATTCATCACCATGGATTTACGTTCTGCACCCATCATGATTTTGTCTTTAGCGCGGTCAAATTCTTCCTGAGTCACCATACGTCGGTTAAGACGTGCAGCAAACAAAGCGGCTTCGTTGACAAGGTTTGCCAAGTCAGCACCTGAGAAACCCGGTGTGCCCCGTGCAATGACCTTGGCATCGACCTTTTCAGAGCAAGGAACCTTACGCATGTGGACTTTCAGAATCTGTTCACGGCCACGTACGTCAGGCAAGCTGACCACGACTTGACGGTCAAATCGACCTGGGCGTAACAGTGCTGGATCCAATACGTCTGGACGGTTGGTCGCAGCAATCACGATGATGCCGTCATTGACTTCAAAGCCATCCATTTCAACCAACAGCTGGTTCAATGTCTGCTCACGTTCGTCGTTACCACCACCAATACCCACACCACGAGAGCGGC
Organism: uncultured Pseudomonadales bacterium; assembly: GCA_963925745.1. GTDB lineage: Bacteria > Pseudomonadota > Gammaproteobacteria > Pseudomonadales > Natronospirillaceae > CAJXZL01. Next base: position 1,919 of record CAWUUZ010000161.1, on the reverse strand, counting down.
CTACGGCGTCGATCTCGTCAATAAAGATAATGCAGGGTGCCTGCTTCTTGGCTTGCTCAAACATGTCACGGACACGCGATGCACCGACACCAACAAACATTTCAACAAAATCGGAACCTGAAATAGAGAAGAACGGCACCTTGGCTTCGCCAGCGATGGCCTTGGCCAACAGCGTCTTACCCGTTCCTGGCGATCCAACCATCAACACGCCACGGGGAATCTTGCCACCGAGACGTTGGTATTTGCCGGGATCTCTTAAGAAATCGACCAATTCTTTTACGTCTTCTTTGGCTTCATCAACACCAGCCACATCAGAAAAATTGGTTTTAATTTGATCTTCGCTTAGCAAGCGCGCCTTGCTCTTGCCAAAGCTCATAGGGCCTTTACCACCGCCAGCACCGCCTTGCATCTGGCGCATGAAGAACATAAAGACAGCAATAATGATCAGAATGGGGAAGCTGGCGACAAACAACTGTGTCCAGACACTTTCGACCTCAGGTGGCTTGCCTTCAATGGTCACGCCGTTTTCCATCAGGAGAGCGGACAGATTTGAATCCATGCCATAGGGACGCTCGGTAACAAAGCCAGCGTTGTTGGTTCTGGTGCCTTCAATGGTATAACCCGAAATAACAACCTTGCTGATCCGACCCATCTCAACTTCATTGACGAAGTCAGAATAGGTGACCCTTTCTTGTGTGGTTGTTTGTTCAAAGTTATTAAAAATTGCCATGAGAACGGCAGCAATCACAACCCATAATAAGAAATTCTTTGCCATAGTGTTCAACTCGCACTCTTAAAATCGTATTTAGTCTTGCCAGTATACCAAGCGAGACTGCTTTAACCTTTAAAATCTGCCTAAATTCATCAATTATGCCAACACAACCTGAACTGTCGTCTGGGCTAAATGAACTGCGACCACTACACCCATATTGGGTGCCAAAATTAAAATTACAAGGGCTAACCCACCTAAAGCATGACATCCAACCAGCGAATGTGACCCACAGACCGCAATCAGATTGCCTCGGGGATAGATGCTACTTGCGATTGAATCCGAGAGACCGCTACAGGACCTTTTAACACAGATTGATAGACCAACTGCGCTTTGGGATTGCCACCACAGCCTGTGTGCTGCTGTCGCTCACATTGGCAACAGCGCCTAGCGAATCGTACGCCCGCATTCTGGCAACCTCATTCTGGCACCCTCATCCTGGCAAACAAGGAACCAGAGTTTATAGCGCGTCAGCATGGGAGGGCATCCATTTTCGAGTGCTTTACACATTCGCCTAGGGATTTGCCCCTATTTTGATTGCTGGTGCCGATTAAATACAACATTCTCGTTATATATGTCAGGCATCGGCGTTCGGACCGTGTTCTTTTTGGCAGGCAATAGGCTACAATAGCCACTCATCATTGGCGAATATAGTATCACTATGAATCTCTCACAAGCGCAAAAAAAGTTTTACCGAACCATTGGTCACGAATTGAACCCCATCGTCACCGTTGCGGGCAAAGGATTGACTGACAACCTGAGTGCAGAACTAGAGCGCGCTCTTGAACAGCATGAACTTATCAAAATCAAGGTGATTGTGGGCGATCGCAGCGAGCGTGACCAGCTGCTAGAAACCATCTGTGCAAATACCACATCGGTTTTGATTCAGCGAATCGGCAACGTCGCACTCTTATTGCGACGCGCCAAAAAGCCTGATCCAAAATTGTCTAACCTAAAAAAATACCAAAATCTTTGATTAGCAAATTACCACGTTAACGGCCAAACCACCGAGCGCAGTCTCTTTGTACTTGCGCTCCATGTCCCTTCCCGTTTCAAGCATGGTCTTAATGACAGAGTCTAGAGACACCCGGTGATGGCCGTCGCCATTTAAGGCCAACCGCGCCGCATTGATCGCCTTGATCGCACCCAT
>CAWUUZ010000160.1:0-3410 GCA_963925745.1 uncultured Pseudomonadales bacterium | reverse complement strand
CCCAGCAGCTCACAAGACCATTTCTATTGACCACACAGATGTGATCCAAACCTGCGCTTAGCTTTAAAATATCAGCCAGATAAGAAACCCTGACAGGTGTTGTCGTATCCGTTGACGTGCCGTTGCCCAGTTGCCCATAATTGTTTCTGCCCCAACAGCGTACATCGTCAGGGCCAACCAACGCGCAGCTGTAAGAAAAACCCAAACTCAAAGCCAAAACGCCTGACAAGCCAGCGACACTGACGGGCGTGCTGGAATTGATCACAGTGCCATTGCCCAGTTGGCCATTCACATTCCAACCCCAGCAGCTCACAGTACCGGAACGGTTCAAGGCACAATTGTGGCTAGCACCTGCGCTTATCGACACCACATCAGTTAAACCAACGACATCAACAGGTGTAAATGAATCTGTTGTGAAGCCATTACCCAGCTGGCCGTGGTTGTTTGAACCCCAGCAACTCACGCTACCGGAGTTGGTCAGTGCACAGCTGTGTCGGCTACCGGTTGTCACCGATACGACATCAGTTAAGCCAGGTATATTGAACGCCGTATTTAAATTCGTCTTTGTGCCATCGCCCAGCTGGCCATAATTATTTCTACCCCAGCAACTCACGCTGCCGCCTTTGGTTACCCCGCAGCTGTGATCATAAGCCGCACTCAAGGACAGGATATCGGTTAGGCCAACAGCATCGACAGGCGCCAATGAATCTAGGGTGGTGCCATTGCCAAGTTGGCCCCAATCGTTCTTACCCCAACAACTGACAGCACCCGTGTTAGTTACAATACAGCTGTGGCTGGCAGCAGCATTGATAGAGTCAGTAGCCAGGTTGTTTTGGGAGGTATCACCTAGGGCATTTCCAATGAATAGGAAATAAAACGCAAGTCCGAAAAATGCGGGGATGTAATGAAGAAGCCTTAACACAAATAGGTTTTTCACCAGTTAATTTTCCAAATTGAAGCGGATGAACTCACTGCTCTATTGGTTTTTGCCGGGTCACAACGGTAGTTTTCCCGAAGCAGCGGACACTACTATTCACTTTTTTTGTTATCGAGTACAAGCAAACTCACTCAATTTGTGAGATTCAGCACCTATTTAGCTGTTTTTGTTATGAATTCTGCAAACCCTTTACATTTTAGCCATCATTTCTACCGCCGTCAGAGCAAAAGTCTGCATCCTTTTATGTGAACCAATCGCCATTTTTTTTATAATTGACTTGTGTCAATGAAAAAAAGAACTACTTTGTAATCGTACCCCAAAAAAATGCTTGGTAGTCACAACGGCCAGAACTGGCTGATTACCAAAATAACACATGGGAGCTTGCAGGATGCATATTGATATCCATACAAAGAGCGGAAAAGTTTTTCATTTAGAACTGCCTCATGCCATACAAAAACTGCAGTCATTTGCAAAACGTGTATTGCTGAGAAAAAAGGCCGAGAAGCCAATAATTCACGACTATGCCAGCCCAAACTTTCATGCTGACCAAGCCTTTAATAATCGGCACAGCAGATCGCATATCGGGCCAATGTAATACGCATGGGTTAAATCTACAGTGAAATCGGTTTCAATTCGGTAAATTGATGGCTTTCAATGTGTGTACGTCCCGTGTCCTAACGATCCTAATTTTGGCTGAACTGACATAAAATCCGCTGCTTCACTTATTGTTGCCCACAGGGTGGCTCTCTCCCAAATCTGTCTTTTTATCGCTGCGTCTGTACGCACCTGCCTGTATGAACCTGACTGCGTATGGCTTTCCTAAAGGCGTTTCAGCATTAGATAACAACCATTCATTGAAAAATCCTGCAAAACAACTGCTACAAACAAGCGCGGTTTTGTTCTGATGGTGAGCCACAAAAAAAGCACCAAAAGAGGTGCTTTTTAAAGGGTGTTCCCCCGCATTTTAGAATCCCTGAACACCGAATATCTGACCTAGCTTCTACCCACGCGGTGGCATGGCCTCATAGGTTGGCAATGTAGCAGCGTCAACATGCCATGCTGCCCGGGACCCGTAATAAACATTGCTCGTCGGACTCATTTTTGGGTCTTCATCGAGCGTACCGGCTGGCACAATCACTGCCTTTCCGCTGCGTGACTGCCAAGGTAAATTTGAACCACATTCGCTGCAAAAACAGGTCGAAAAATATTTGGCGTTCGGATGATCAAACCGCTTTACCAATGCCCTACCCTCGAGCCAATGAAATTGGTCTGGTGACACGAACAGGTTGGAGGCATGCATACCACCGGTCACTTTCCGGCAGCGGGAACAATGGCAATTTTGAAAGATCCCCAAATTACCCCTGATCTCATAGACAACCTGTCCGCACAGACAACTGCCCTTTGTACTTGTTTCACCCATAAGGTTATGACTCCTGTTTAAGAATATCAGCGTTCAATGACCTTATAGATACGGATGATTCCCCGTTATCGCAAGACCTAACTGTTAAAAAGAGACCAAGGTATAGGGTCTGCGACCCGGGCAATAGGTTAAAGCCGGTGACTGTTCTGTTAGCCCCTTGGCTGTGGCAATATGGATCCGATAGTGCCAACATCAGAACATCTTTACTACAATAAACACAAAGATACAGAGGCGACAAAGGCTGTGCTGTCTTTGACATAGGGTTAGCTATAGGGCGTTACTAGACTGAGCGTCACGAGGGAGATAAGGGTATGAAATTATACGAGTATTGGCGCTCATCTGCGTCCTTCAGGGTCCGCATAGGCTTAAATCTCAAGAACATCGACTATGATGACGTGCCTGTTGACTTGAGGCTTGGAGAGCAACACGGAAGCTTTACCGAGGTTAATGTCGCTGCGCTCGTACCGGCATTGTGCGTCGGTGATGATGTCATGAACCAATCGGTGGCAATTTTACAGTATTTGGATGCTACCCATCCTGATCCGGCATTTTACCCCAGCGACCCCATCGAGCGTGCTCAGGTGGAAGCCTTGGTGTTAGACATTGCCTGCGATATGCACCCCCTCAACAACCTCCGTGTATTGGGTTATCTCAAGGCGCATTTTGGTGCTGACGCAACCCAGGTAAATCAGTGGTACCACCACTGGCTAAAAATCGGTTTTGACGGTCTAGAGCAACGTGCCATGGCCTATAAGAGCGGTCAGTGGTTTTACCATGACACCCTGTCTATGGCCGACATCCTGCTCATTCCACAGGTCTATAATGCCTTGCGTTATGAATTTGATATGACGCCCTACCCACAGCTGCTGCAAATTTATCAGGCTGCTATTGAACAGGATGCCTTTGCACGAGCGATGCCCAAAGACCCCTTTGTCGAAAAGATTTTTTAACGGCACGCTGCTTGTAAAAGCTGAAGGCTGCAAAGAGAACAGGGCTGGCACGAGATCAGATTTATCTCAGCCAGCCCCACATAACTGCTACTGCCGTCTATAG
>CAWUUZ010000159.1:0-3189 GCA_963925745.1 uncultured Pseudomonadales bacterium | reverse complement strand
AAGCTGGATACCTGGTTACTGACACAGGCCAACGACCAGCTGCCACAGCAGGTATCGCAAGCGGCCATGCAACTGGGTGTGGCACACCGACTCAGACATATCACCTTTAAGACCACGCGATCAAAATGGGGTCATTGCACCCACCAGGGCGACATTCAACTCCACCCCCGTATCATGATGGCACCACGCGCCGTACAGCACTATTTGGTTGTTCATGAGGTTGCGCATCTGTCTTGTATGAACCACAGCGCCGATTTTTGGAAACTGGTCGCGCGACTTGATCCAGACTATAAAGCGAACCGACTGTGGCTAAAAACACACCAGCATAAAACCTTGTCATTACAGGCAACAAAACGCAGCCCGGAATTCGTTGAACCTGCACAATAGAATTTGGTTATCGCCCAAGTTTGGCTAAATGCGCCGAGTGCTATGCAATGGAACGCAGGTCACAACCCCAGTCACTGAAGCAGTATTGGCTTGCGTCACCCCAAACCGAGTGTCAAAATTCGGCATAGGATAAGGATGAATCTATTCATCGACACTGTGACAGGAGCTCAAAACGTCTATGCATGCCATCACACAGACCAAATTTTGGCTTTATGGCTTGGCCACGGTGCTCGTCGTCATGCTTCCTGTTCTCTATATTCCGCTTTATATTGAAACCAGCTCCCGTATGGTTCTCGTCCTGAATGGCATGGGGCTTTTGGCATCCCTATTGGCGCTTTTACTGCACTATATTCCAAAAACGGGTGAGCGAAAGATAAACGAAGCCCTTGTTGGCATGGTTTTAATCATCGGCTGGTCGGTGAGTTTGGCGTTGCTTCTGTGGTCCGACCATAAAGAAGCCAACCTCTTTTTAAATCTGTTAAATAAAACATTATTTCCCATTACAGCCATCGTCTTAACAGGCATTTCATGGCAGAAACCCATACCTGAGGATCGTGGGATTTGGGTGATTATTGTTTTGGTTTTGGTATTGCCCGTTGTGATTGACGTATCAAACCTAGCGCCTCTGTCTTTGAACGCTGCAGATTTGGTCGGGCTGCAATTTCTGTCCGGCATACTGCTCCTCATTTCACTGGTAGTGACCGCCCGAGAACGCACCCTGCACAGCAAACACCATCCACTGCAATTGGCATTTCTCATATTCACCTGCGTTCATTGGGTAACCTATGCGATGGGTGATTTAATGCCAAAATCCATACCAGAATTGACGGTGTTTTTTGCACTGACCCGATCTGTCGCTGTTTTCGTCCTGGCACTTCAGATTTTGAACCACTTCCTCCTGACACCCATGATGCAAAAACAGCGCAATCTGGAGGAATCAGAACGCGCCTATACAGCGTTACGGAGGGTCGTTGATCAAATTCCGGCAGGCATTTTGTGGAAAGACAAGAACAGTGTGTTTGTGGGCGCCAACAGCTATTTTTTGAACGCCATCGGGTTCGATGAGGAAGCCGACTTGATCGGACTCAGTGAGTACGATTTGCGGCAAGGCAACGCTGAAGAGTTTTTAAGCCATGACCGCGCAGTCTTTAGCACGGGCAAAGCCTCACTAGAAACCTATGAGCGTTATCGGCTACCAGGCGAACGCATCGCCTACAATCGGATTTCAAGAGCACCGCTACGTGACGTCAATGGCAATATAGAGGGGATCGTCGCTTTCTTCACAGAAGTAGAGCAGATTGATGAGAAAGGAAAGATTTACCGAGCCGAGTCGCTGCTCAATGAGCACATGCACCCCTACCTCGGTTATGGCAAGCTATTCACCCTGCCTGAGCATCCTGAAGACATAACGGATGAACATGCCAAAAATTACGTCGACAACCTGAAATTTGATGACTAAGGGTACGGCGGTCTGCTAGAAATCCCAGGGCTATCGCCAGACCTGTTGTGCCACCCGATAGAAATTACCCCCCAAAACTGCGCGAACATCCGCGTCCCCATAGCCATGCAACATCATTTGGGCCACCAGCTTGGGCAACGAAGAAGGATGGAATACTTCCATAGGGCCCTGCTTCTGCGGCTTATAGGGATCCGATTCCTCACCACCCCTGTTGGCATTCGGGTTTGGCCACCAATAGCCTCTGTCTAACCCGGGTGGATTGTCATCAATATGCAAATCATACATCCAATCAATACCCAGCCCGACATGCTCTATGCCCACACGGTTGGCGACAGTGTCAATTTGCCGAAACATCTGCTCTGCTGAAGGATCTTGGCGACCCATAAATCGGTTTACCCCACAGATACCAACAACACCACCGGTGCCTGCACAGCGGTCAATTTGCTCGTCGGATATACAGCGTGGATGGTCATGGATGCTTTTGACATTGGTGTGACTGAAGATCATCGGAGCTGATGTGCAGTCCAGCATATCCAGGGTCGTGCGATGGCCCATGTGTGAGCCATCCAATAAAATTCCCGCGTCATTGACTGCCTTTACAATGTTGCGGCCTACTCTGGTCAAGGGAATATCGGTATCAAAACAGCCACCGCCGACAGAATTGTTGCGGTTATAGGCTAGGTGCATTTGCCGAACACCAAGGGTATGAAAGAGCGGTACCATTTCAGGACGGTCAAACAGCATCATCGACCCTTCTAGGTCAAAGGTAACTGCCATCAGGCCACATTTTTTCGCCCTATCCACATCAGCTAGGGTTTTGGCCATGATAAATCGGTCAGAGCGCGCACTGATTTGTGCCGTAAAGGAGGCTATGACCTGAACAATGGTTTCGATCGGATTAAAATCCATACCGACATTGACCGATACATGGGTGACACCCGCCTTCCAATGCGCTTCTAAGGCGTCACAGTTGTAACTCGGCAGCAGTGGCATACAGGCATGACAATCCCATACCAGGCTTTCATTGAGAAGTTGGGTGGCCTCTGTTAGGTACTGCGCCATCATGCAAATCCTTGCAGTGTGTTAATGGGCAAATAATGGCAGAGAAAGGCAGATATGAACAGATGGGGACAGGAAAAGCAGTAAAGGCAGAAAAAAAGGAAAGGCAGGGAAACTGCAGATTCTAGATTCTGGATGCTAGATTCTAGAAAGGGCAGAAAACTGCAGAGAACTGCAGAGAAAGGCAGATATGAACAGATGCGGACAGGAAAGGCAGTAAAAAAAACAAGACTGTACAGACACAAAATAGCCGACTCAAGGTCGGCTATTTTGAGGATATTTGG
>CAWUUZ010000158.1:0-3681 GCA_963925745.1 uncultured Pseudomonadales bacterium | reverse complement strand
TAGATTTTTGGTTTTTTTGGTTTCGTCAAAGGGGTCAGTGTTGCAACGCTGTGTCTCATGGTCTGCTGTGGTCTTGTAAGACGGCAGACTTTTGTATTTTTGTGTGAGAGGTATCTGTGTCCCGTATAGTCTCTGGTTTATTGATTTTGCTGTTTGCAGGCTTTGTCCACGCCGTACACCCTGCGTATTATCTGCAGGTAACGGGGCCGCAAGCCGGTGTGATATCGGTTCGTTTTGTCAACCTAACAACGGGTGACACAGTAGCGCCGTCTGAGGTGTTGGCACCAACGGGTTTCATCAACCTTGGTCTGCAACTCGATCAGGATTCCCACGAGATCGTGCAAGCATTTGAAGGTGTCGATCGTGCGCAATTGGCGGCATTAACTGATTCAGAGACAGGCGCGGTGCTACTGCCCATTCAGTTGCCCGAAGCGACCCCCAGTACAGGAAAAAGCCTCGACCTCAAAATCATACTGCGCGACCATGCCGGTAAGTCCTTGGGTTGGACGCAACACCTACCCCTCACAGACAAGGCGGTGGTCACAGACCAACTGGGTAGCCAACTGACCGAAAAACTCGGTCAAATCACCTTTGTAAACCAGCTGTCTCAGGAACAGATCGACCGCGTGATTGCCGGTTTATCCGGTTCAACACCGACCAATGCCTGCGAAATCGGCTTTATGGGGCGCAGTGGTCGTTTGGCGGTAGACGATAGCCATTGCAAACTCACAGCCAGCCCGCTACTGGGGTCCGACCAGTGGGATGAATTCTGTCGTGACAATACCCAAGGCTTGCTCAAGGATGTGGTGATCATGTCCGAAACCCAATGCCACCTTGATGAGGGGGTCGCTCGGGTTGTGGGTCCAGAACAACAGCAGGCCTTAAAGCGTCTGGTCATTGATCAGTGGTCCGAGACTGCTGGCGCCAAACCCATAACAAACCTCGATTGGACCTATTTGTCAGCTGTGCTCGCTGACTGGGCTCCCATGCGCGCTGATGACCTCAAGCGATTTTCCTATTATGTCAGCCAAATTGCGGTGCAGCGTGACGCCAGCAAAGGCAACCAACGGTGGTTTGTCAGTCAGCCTACCTTTCGAGATACCCTGACCTCGGAACTGGTTCGTGCCACGGTTACCCAACACTTTAAGATGCGTGGTGCCTTTAGCGACTGGTGTGCCCTTAACAGTTCTAACCCCTCTGCCAACGACCGGTGTTTTCAACTCGCAACTGATGTCTCGGTGCGTTTAATCACCATTTTTGGGTTTGAGAAGCTGCCTGAATTTAACCTGTCGGTGACTGCGCACCGCGAGGCCTATCTGTCTTGGGCAAAATCGGTGGTAGGGGCCGACATTGCGGCATCGAGTATGGCCTATCTCACGGATTGGTCGATTCAATATGGACAGGACAATTTTGGGCAATCTGATTGCGGTTCGCTGTTGTTATTTCCGTTGGGTCGCCTTATGGCAGAGCATTGGACGCCAGACATGCAGCTGCTATCTGATCCCAATTCAGCAGCCTATCTGAAGTTTGTTGACGGTTTGGCAAGTCAATTCGAGCGGTTTATACAGGCGCTTTGGCAAGAATTTGAAGGGGATGATGTTGAAGGGCGGCGCCAAAATACCAGCTGCGCAAAACGCACCTTAGAGGGCAGTGGCTTTCAGCCCATACTGCCACAGTAACACCCCATTGATTATTGCAGGGTGTCGATCACGTTGACTTCAATGGCAGGTTCTATCTCGTCGGCCAGCAATTCTTCAGGCTCTGCCGTAATATCAAAGGGTGTAAAATAAATCAGTAAGCCCATCTTTGGATTATCAATATAGTGCAGCTCTTTTGAACGCATGCGTCGCGTTTCCTGCATAAGGACACTGGTGACGGCGACCGCGTAGGTTTTAGGAATGTCAAAATAGTCTGGTGCGTCGGTGTCGGCATTCAGGGTGTGAAAAGCGGCCAGATCTATGGGCACAATGGGTTCAAATTTGGGTGCCAATAGGCCCTCAGTGTCGCCTAAAGCATCTGTGACAGGGTTGGGGAAGGTGAGGGGCACAAAGGCATATTTTTGCCCTGTCAGTAAATCAAAGGGGTCGCTACTTTCCACGATGTCAGTCAGATAGAGCTGGGTATTCAAATGGAGGTATCGGCTGATGGAAATCTTTAACAGCCCCGACAACTCATCCAGAAGACCCGAATGGTAGCCACCCGTTATGCTGATGGGGCGCGCAATAGACGCTGCCTCTATGGGTTGAATCCAACTTTCATGAAACAAAATCGTAAACCGACGGTCTCGGTCAAGACGCTCTGCATAGGGGTTTAGATACCGCTGCGACTCCGGAAGTTTTTCAAAGGCAATCCAAGCAGGTCGCTCGAAGGGTTGAACGGCAGTCAAGGGGTCTTCCGTCAGAGGGTCTTCAGTGAAGGGTGTTTCCTGTCCCAGTGCATCCAGACCCGGCCCATCCAGGCCCGGCTCATCCAAGCCATAGAAGGGTGAGTCGATGTCAGAGAAGGCATCCACAGCTGAATCGTCGAGCAGGGGTGCATCAGGGGAGGGTGGATTAAAGAGCGTAATGGGCGGCACACTGCGATCCAGTGTCGGGTAGAGCGGCCACATTTCAGGATCACGCTCGACCACGGTATTTTGAGAAAAAACCAGAACATTCACTTGATACCAACGGGCATCGGCACTGATAACGATATTTTGATCGTTGGGCAGGATGTTGGCGTCAAATACCTCGGCCAAGACAGAATGCGTCACAAAGGGAAACAGAATCAGGGCCAATGCAGCACATCGGTTGGTAAGGTTTTTCCGGTCTATCATGAAACGCTATCTCCTAAAACGTGCCTGTTATGTGCGCTTTATGCTGTGAAAACATGCAAGAGTTTCTCAATGGTGTCAAACCGATCTTCTACCTCGGGCATATCAAAGGTCAAGCGTACTTGGTCACCGCGCACCATTTTATAACGTTGCGGCTGCTTCTGTATCAAATGAATGATGTTAATCGGTGTGATGGTCGTGGTGGCAGAAAAGGAGATGGTGCCGCCTTTGGGGCCCATATCAACCTTGGTGATACCCAGCTGTTCTAAATTTTGGCGCACTCGGGTCAGGCGGAACAAATTTTTGAGCGGCAAGGGCATCAGGCCAAAACGGTCAATGATCTCCACCTGTAGCTCCTGTAATTCAGGGTCACTGGTACAGTTTGCAATCCGCTTGTATAGCGTAAGCCGTGCAGTGATGTCAGGAATAAAGTCATCGGGAATCAAGGCAGGTACCCGCAGGTTTACCTCAGAGCCAGTTTGTAAGCTCAGGTCTAGATCGGGTTCGGTACCCGACTGAAGCGCTTTGACGGCACGGTCCAACAGCTCCATATACAGGGTGTAGCCGATGGTCTCGATGTGACCGCTCTGTTCTTCACCCAACAATTCACCCGCACCACGAATTTCTAAATCATGGGTGGCCAGGGTAAATCCAGCACCCAAGCTTTGGGCTTCAGTGATTGCCTCGAGGCGCTTTTTGGCATCGCTGCTGATAGATTTTGGTGAAGGGGTCAGTAGATACGCATAGGCCTGGTGGTGAGAGCGTCCGACGCGACCTCGCAACTGGTGTAGCTGTGCCAGTCCAAACTTATCGGCTCTGTCGATCACAATCGTGTTGGCTGAGGGTACGTCGATACCGGTTTCAATGAT
>CAWUUZ010000157.1:0-3869 GCA_963925745.1 uncultured Pseudomonadales bacterium | reverse complement strand
ACTACCGAAAGTTAGCGCAGGCCAATCAAATCGACAGTGACTTTCATTTGGCAATTGGGCAACGCATCCAATTGACCGATACCGTTTCCGCTGCCACCATCCAAACGAGCCAAACGGCTGTGAGCAGCAGTGGCGGCACGGCTAACCTCAATAAAGCCTCCCCAACCATCGCACCGAGCGTGACACCCTCATCTAAAAATCCATTACCGATTGTGTGGCAATGGCCTATAAATCGGAATATAGTAAAAAACAGCGGATCCGTGGTTAGCCAATTGAAGGGTATTGATATTCCTGGGTCATTGGGAGCACTTGTGTTGGCAGCAGCACCCGGATTTGTGGTATTTGCAGGGTCTGGGTTAAGGGGATATGGCAATCTTGTCATCATCCAGCATGAAGGTAATTATTTGTCTGCCTACGCCTATGCCAGTGAAATTCTGGTTGTAGAAAAGCAGGTGGTAGCAGCAGGAGACCCTGTTGCAAAGGTGGGACGTCAAAATGTGGCGGCTAATCCAGCCCTTCATTTTGAGATTCGAAAAGACGGAAAACCACTGAATCCACTGACGCTTCTGCCTCGCGAATAAGAATTTTGCCCTTTGGTTTCAATGTGAAAGGCAAATGCTTTGGGAGATATTATCATGGACGAAATTATTAAAATTTCAGCCAAGGATATTGAATCCGATATCGACGTGCCTGACCTGTTGTCTGACGTTGAAGGTGATGCTGCCTTATTGGATGCGGATGAATCCGATGATAACGTTGACACCGAAGCAGATGCTGACGAAGAGGAAAGCATCAATGATGTCTTCTCAGATTCAGCTGATAGTCCCAGAAACCTCGATGTAACCCAGCTCTATCTCAATGAAATCGGTTTTTCACCGCTATTGACCCCCGATGAAGAGGTGTATTTTTCACGCTTGGCTCAAAAGGGTGATGAGGCTGGCCGCAAGCGCATGATCGAAAGTAATTTACGCCTGGTCGTAAAAATTGCACGGCGATATGTTAACCGAGGGTTAACCCTTTTGGATTTAATCGAAGAGGGGAATCTGGGACTCATTAGGGCCGTTGAGAAATTTGATCCAGAACGCGGTTTTCGTTTTTCGACCTATGCGACCTGGTGGATACGCCAGACCATAGAACGCGCCATTATGAATCAAACAAGAACGATTAGACTGCCCATCCATGTTGTCAAAGAGATCAACACCTACCTGAGAACGGCAAGAGAGCTCGCGCAACGACTTGACCATGAACCTACGGTTGATGACATCGCGCAATATCTCGATAAGCCGGTCAATATTGTTAAAAAAATGCTCAGTTTGAATGACAAAATCGCATCTGTTGATACGCCTATTGGCAGTAATACAGAAAAGAGCCTGTTAGATACCATTGCGGACGAACATGTCACAGATCCTTATCTGCTGTTACAGGATCAAGATTTGCGTGAAAGCATCAATGAATGGATTTCAGAATTGTCTGACAAACAGCGAGAGGTTGTAGCCAGACGCTTTGGTTTGCGTGGATATGAAATCAGTACGCTTGAAGAAGTGGGTCAGGAAATAGGCTTAACAAGAGAGCGCGTACGGCAAATTCAAGTGGAAGCGCTACGAAGGCTCAGAGATATTTTGGAACGCCAAGGACTCACGAGCAATACGATATTTGAGGATGAATAGAGAGCCAGAAAGCGAGGTTGTTTTCGCATTCTCATACCCATACTCATATAAAGTCTTATAAGATTTTGCATCATAGGGGGCTTTATCTTCGATATCGCCACATTTTCGGTCTTAGATGCACGTCCTTACCCTTCATACAGAACAACACTAACCAAACAAAATGGGCTGCCTAGACGGGATTTTCTAACAGGGAATTTCCCGTCTAGGTATCTATCCAACCAAAGGTCAGCGCTCTATGTACCCAATTTTATTGGGCTTGCCGTCCCAATCAGCGGCATCCGCCGGTGGTTCTTTTTGCTCCGTGATGTTTGGCCAAATATCCGCCAACTCAGCATTGAGATCAATAAACTGCAGTTGATCGGGTGGCACATCATCTTCTGAAACAATGGCATTTGCAGGGCATTCGGGTTCGCACAGGGCGCAATCGATACATTCATCTGGATTGATGACAAGAAAATTTGGACCTTCATAAAAACAATCAACAGGACAGACTTCTACACAGTCCGTGTACTTACACTTTATACAATTGTCCAAAACTACAAACGTCATGCCGTACGCTCCAAGATTAAATACAGGAATATCAGATAGAACCGCAATTATCGGTTATATGGTGCCTATTGCCAGTGTAAATTGACATGTGCCGATTTATTTTTCTGCAAGCTGCTTTAAATGATAAAGCATTTCGAGTGCTTTTAATGGGGTTATTTGGTTCGGGTCTACATCAGCCAACGCATCTAGCACGGGCTGCGCAGCCGGCAGGGAGAATATATCAGCCTGAAGCGGTGCAGTAACCTCTGCGCGATTCTTTGCAGGACGACTCGACTCGAGTGCCGATAACTTTTTCTTAGCTGCCAAGCATACATCGGCTGGAACCCCTGCCAACGCGGCTACATGTAGCCCATAACTTTTTGATGCAGGACCAGACTGAACGCGGTGCAAGAAATAGACCCGATCGTCTACCTCTGTTGCGCCCAGATGTAGGTTGTTACAGCACTTTACAGTTGCCGGCAATTCGGTCATTTCAAAATAGTGTGTCGCAAATAACGTCAGGCACTGTATTTTCTCTACCAAATAACAGGCAGACGACCAAGCGAGTGAGAGCCCATCAAATGTGCTTGTGCCACGCCCAACTTCGTCCATGATAACCAGGCTATTTTGGGTGGCATTGTTGAGGATGTTGGCAGTTTCTGTCATCTCGACCATAAAGGTTGAAAGGCCTCCTGCAATATCATCGGATGCACCCATCCGGGTAAATATGCGGTCGATGATGCCAATTTTTGCCTGGGTTGCAGGCACAAAACAGCCTGTATAGGCCAGTAAAACGATCTGTGCAGTCTGGCGCATAAAGGTGGACTTACCACCCATATTGGGGCCCGTGATGATAGATAGGCGATTCTTGGGCTCTAGCGCGCAATCGTTTGCAACAAAGGGCTGTTCCGAAATGTGCTGAACCACGAGGTGCCGCCCACCCTGAATGTCTATGCCAACTTTTTCATCTAAGGTTGGCCTCACGAGGTTCAGTGAAATTGACCGCTCTGTAAAACAAGCCAAAACATCCAATTCAGCTAAGGACCGAGCGGTTTGCTGCAAGGTGCTGATGTCTTCAGCCACCACATGTTGCACTTCTTCATAGAGCATTTTTTCGCGGGCCAACGCTTTAGACTTGGCACTGAGAGCCTTGTCTTCAAATGCCTTCAGTTCTGGCGTGATGTACCGCTCTGCATTTTTTAGCGTTTGCTTGCGAATAAAGTGTTCTGGTACCTCGATACCCATTTGGGATTTCGAGATTTCAATAAAATAACCCTGAACACGGTTGTAACCAATTTTCAGGCTAGAGATACCTGAGCGTTCCTTTTCTTCTGCTTCTATACGCAGCAGATGGTCAGAAGCGTGATTTTGTAGGGATCGCAGTTCGTCTAGCTCAATGTCGTAACCCGTTGCTATCACACCACCGTCGCGAATGAGATGGGCCGGTGTTTCTTCAATTGCCTTGGTTAACAAAGCCAAAATATCGGGGTGGTGTTGAATGCTCTGTTGGAGGTCTAGCAAGCGTTTTGCAGCGCTCGGTTTTATTGCCGTGGTGACGCTCGGAATGCAGGACAGCGCATTGCGTAGTCGGCTTAGATCGCGAGGCCGGGCGCTTCCCATGCTGATGCGTGCAAGCGGACGTTCGACATCACCAATCTGCTTGAGGCTGGGTTG
>CAWUUZ010000156.1:0-5747 GCA_963925745.1 uncultured Pseudomonadales bacterium | reverse complement strand
CCAACAAAACCGACTGTGACGGCTGAATCTCAACCATCACGGTACGGGCTTCAAACTGCTCAGACTGGTTTCGTACAAAGTGAGGCCACTCTGTCGTACCCGGAATGATTTCACGTAAATTGCTCAGCATCTGACAACCGTTACAGACACCTAGGGTAAAGGTATCCTCACGTTTGAAAAACGTTGCGAACTGCTCGCGGGCATGGGCGTTAAAGAGAATGGATTTTGCCCATCCCTCACCTGCACCCAAGACGTCACCATAGGAGAATCCACCGCAGGCGACCAAACCGATAAAGTCGGACAGCTCGACACCCTTGCCCAGAATATCACTCATGTGAACATCTATGGCGTCAAAACCCGCTGTTACAAAGGCTGCTGCCATCTCAAGCTGTCCATTGACACCCTGCTCACGCAAGATCGCCACACGGGGTCTTGGCGCTGTAGGCACCTGTTCCATCGCTGTGATCTCAAAGGGAACATGGGCGTGTAATCCAGGATCAGCAACATCAAGCCAACGGTCAAATTCGGCTTCTGCACAGTCAGCGTTGTCACGAATACGCTGCATTTGAAAGGAGACTTCCCACCACCAACGCATCATATCGACACGGGGTAGATCGAGAACGGGGGCTTCAAGATGGGTGATACGCACACGGTCTTCGTCATTCAAAGCGCCGATAACAGAGGAACATTCATCCAAGCCTGCTGCAGACAGTTGGCTAAGCACCGCTTCGGTATCTGCTTGCCGTACCTGAATCACCGCTCCCAGCTCCTCGGCAAACAACACTGCCGTCACTGCATCCTTGGTTTCTGCCAAGAGGTCAAGGGAGACATCAATACCCACATGACCCGCAAAGGCCATTTCTGCTAGGGTCACCAACAATCCACCATCGGATCGGTCGTGGTAGGCCAATAATTTTTCATCTGCCACCAGGCCCTGAATCACGGCGAAGAAGGCTTTCATGTCTTCAGCATCGTCCAAGTTGGCAGGCACCTTACCCATGCGGTTATAGACCTGCATGAGTACCGAGGCGCCAAGACGGTTTTGTCCTCTGCCCAAATCGATCAAAATCAAATCGGTTGGTTCATCCATCCTTTTCAGCATGGGGGTCACCGTTTTCCGAACATCGAGTACCGGTGCAAAACCTGTGATGATCAGAGACAGTGGCGAGGTAACGCCCATTGCCCTGTCGTCCTCTGACCACCCTGTATGCATCGACATGGAGTCTTTGCCTACGGGAATGGCAATGCCCAGCTTTGGACACAAATCCATGCCAACCGATTCTACAGTGCGATACAGCGCTTCATCCTGACCGGGCTGACCCGCCGCTGCCATCCAGTTTGCCGACAATTTAATATCGGTTAGACGGCCAATGGCCGTGGATGCCAAGTTGGTAATGGTTTCGCCGACGGCCAAGCGACCCGATGCAACCGCATCGAGTACCGCTACAGGGGTTCTTTCACCCATCGCCATGGCTTCACCACAGGTACTGTTGAGCGTGCTGGTGGTCACCGCGGCATCTGCAACGGGAACCTGCCAAGGACCGACCATTTGATCGCGCGCGACCATACCGGTAATGGATCGATCACCGATGGTAATTAAAAAGTTTTTACTGGCAACAGCTGGGAATTTGAGTACCCGTTCCACCGCTTCAAGCAATTCTATGTCGTCGGTAGGAGACTCTTAAATATCAGAACCCACCGAGGTCACACTGCGGTGCATCTTGGGTGGCTTACCCAACAAGACCGTTAAGGGGATATCAACAGGGGTGTTACCAAATAAGGGATCTTCGACAACCAACTGCTTTTCATCTGTCGCTTCGCCAATCACCGCAAAGGGTGCACGCTCACGTTTGCAGATACTGGAAAACAGCGCGACGTTGTCTGGCGCAATTGCCAAGACATAACGCTCTTGGGATTCATTACACCAGATGGCCAACGGTGCCATGCCGGGCTCATCATTGGGCACTGCCCGAATATCAAAGCGTCCACCACGACCGCCGTCATTGACCAATTCTGGAAAGGCATTTGACAGACCGCCCGCGCCCACATCGTGAATAAAGGCAATCGGGTTTTCTTCGCCCAGCGCCCAACACTGGTCAATCACCTCTTGGCAGCGTCGCTCCATTTCAGGGTTGTCGCGCTGCACGGAGGCAAAATCGAGATTCTCTTGTCCCTCACAGGTTTTCATGGAGGAAGCAGCACCGCCACCCATGCCAATTTCCATGGCAGGGCCACCCAACACAATCAATTTGCTACCGGTTGGAATGTTGTCCCACGCCTTCTCAACGTGCTCTGCTTTAATGTTACCCAGACCACCGGCAATCATAATGGGTTTGTGATAACCCCAGACCCGGTCTTCGCCCTGCGTATCGAGGCGCTGTTCAAAGGTTCTAAAATAGCCCGTTAAATTAGGACGGCCAAATTCATTGTTAAATGCAGCTGCGCCCAAGGGGCCGTCCTGCATGATGTCCAATGCTGAAACAATCCTTTCAGGCTTGCCGTACTGGCTTTCCCAGGGTTGTTCAAATCCAGGGATCTTTAAATCAGATACCGTAAAGCCACAGAGTCCTGCCTTGGGTTTTGAACCCTGGCCGGTTGCGCCTTCATCACGAATCTCTCCACCAGAGCCGGTCGCAGCGCCTGCCCAAGGCGAAATTGCCGTTGGGTGGTTGTGGGTCTCCACCTTCATCAAAATATGAACGGCTTCGGTGTTATAGGCATACTGGTGGGATATCGGGTTGGCATAGAAACGGTCTGCTTCAAAGCCAGAAATAACGGCAGCATTGTCCTTATAGGCACTCAGTATGTTATCGGGTGATACGGCTGCGGTATTTTTAATCATTTTAAACAGGGACAGAAGCTGGGCTTCGCCATCAATATCCCAACTCGCATTAAATATCTTATGGCGACAGTGCTCTGAGTTTGCCTGAGCAAACATCATCAATTCCACATCAGTGGGATCGCGATTCAGCTTTAAAAAGCTGTCTACCAGGTAATCTATTTCGTCATCAGCCAACGCCAAGCCTAGGTTGCGGTTTGCAAGAACCAGCGCATCACGCCCCTCAAGTAAAATGGGCACGGTCGCCAACGGCTGCGGCGTGTGGCTTTCAAACAGCTGTGCAGCGCCACCATGGTGGTTCACAACGGTCTGTGTCATCCGGTCAAACAACGCCGCTTCCACTGCCTGTATGACAGCGGGTTCCTGAGGTGTACTAAATCGAATATCGTAGTCGATACCCCGTTCCAATCGGCTTAACCCAGACAGCCCACAGTTGTGTGCGATGTCAGTAGCCTTAGAACTCCAAGGAGAGAGTGTGCCCGGGCGTGGAATCACAATGGTGCGATGTCCAATAAAGGATTCCGCCTCTACGCGCGGTCCATAACGGAGTAAACGCCCAATAACATCATGGTCAAGGTGACTGTAGGAGTCACGCCATTGTGCAAAATGTACGAATTCAGCATAAACATCGTCGACCTGCGGACAGATCTGTTGCAATTGCTGAATAAGTTGCTTACGTTTGAATAACGAAAGAGCAGGAGCGCCTCGCAATATTTGCATTGTAACTGGAATCCTGTGTGACCATTTTTTTGGGGGGTACGAATGGTCGCGTATGATACCGAAACAGTTCAAAAAAAACAGAAAAACAGCCATGGTTACAATCCACGCACCTGTATTAATTTTAAGTGCACTGTGTCGTGATAATGACG
The DNA here is from genome assembly GCA_963925745.1 of uncultured Pseudomonadales bacterium. Classification (GTDB taxonomy): domain Bacteria; phylum Pseudomonadota; class Gammaproteobacteria; order Pseudomonadales; family Natronospirillaceae; genus CAJXZL01. The sequence goes on along the minus strand of CAWUUZ010000156.1, from coordinate 2,039 downwards.
TTATCGACAATAGCGTTGCATTTGGTCCCCTGAGAGAGCCATGAAAAACCTCGCACGAAGGCTATACCAAACCTTTTTAGTATTGCTTTTGATAATAGTGATACTGGCAGGATTTCAAGTTGAGACGCTTGAGGAGCGGGTTTCAAAGGACGGTCAGCTTTACGCCGTTACCCGATTAAACCCCAGCAGTTTCTACTATGACAACCAGGGCCCAGGAGGCTTCGAGTATGCCTTGCTGTCAGAATTTGCAGACTGGCTGCAGGTCTCTCTTAAGATACGTCCAGAGGATAACCACGAAAAACTCTACGCAGACCTCACCCTAGAGCTCGCCCAAATTGGCGCCGCTGCATTAAGCACACCCGAATACCCTGCCAAACTGCTCTACTCCCTTCCCTATATGGAAGTGACTCGGGTCTTAATCTATCAAGACAGCTATCCTGATTCATTGGACCACATCACCTCTGAACGCATCTTGGTTCAGGAAGGCGCTCCCAGCGAACGTTGGATCAAGCAGCAGCACCTGTCTCATTTATCGGTTATCCCCTTTGCTGGCACCACCACCGATCTCTTGCTGGCACTGGAAGCGGGGGAGGCCGAGCTGGCCATTATGGATTCGTTGGAGTTTGACATCGACGCTGCCTATTTCCCCACCTTGAAAGTGGCTTACGACCTCACTGACCCCCTGCCCATTCGGTGGGCCTTTACCAACCAACCTGACGAAAGCCTGGTGCAGGCAGCAAACCAATTTCTGACCCAGTACGAGACTAGCGGTCAACTGGCGCAATTAATTGAACGTTACTATGGCGCGCTCAACCAATTTAGTTATGTGGGACTGCAGCTATTTGAGCGGCAAATGCGTGACCAATTACCCCAGTATAAAGCCCTCTTTGAGGCCGCCGCAGAACCCTATGGCCTAGACTGGCGCCTGCTCGCTGCCATTGGATTTCAAGAATCTCGCTGGCGTAGCCGTGCCGTATCACCCACGGGTGTAAGGGGCATCATGATGTTGACACGATCAACATCAAAGAGCGTTGGGGTCACCAACCGGCTAGATGCAAAGCAGTCTATATTTGGCGGCGCAAAGTACTTTGACCGGCTCACTCGCGTGATTCCTGATCACATTCCTGAGCCTGACCGCACCTGGTTTACCCTCGCTGCCTATAACGTGGGTAGCGGCCATTTACAGGATGCACGCAAATTGACCAACAGTTTTGGTTACGATGCCGATAGCTGGTTAAACGTCATGGCATACCTGCCCCTACTGGAGGATGCTAATTACTATAAGCAGTTGGAATTTGGCAAAGGCAGAGGCAGTGAATCCGTTCAATATGTACAGAACATCCGGCGCTACTACGACATTCTGCGGTGGCAGTTCCCGCGCTTGGACGAAACCCCGGTCATGCCCCAGGAGATGCTAGAGCTTCCACCCGCTCAGGAAATAAACATCCCTGCAACCCTGTGACGGGTGTCATAAACGGAGTTTGATATGCCGCTAGCGACAGAATCGCCGCAGACCATCGATACCTACTTGTCAGAACTGCCACTGAACCAAAAAACTGCCCTGAACCATTTGCGCCAAGTGATTCAGGATGCAGCCGCAGAGGCCACGGAATGCATTGCGTATCAGGTACCCACCTTTCGGTTGTATGACCTGATGTTGGTGTCATTCGGCGCAGCAAAAAAGCACTGCGCATTTTATCCTGGAACAAAGGCTATTTCGGACAATGAGGCAGCGCTTGCAAGATTCGATACCAGCAAGGGCACCATCAGATTCCAACCTGACGACCCCATTTCCGATCACCTCATTCGTGACATCGTGCACAGACGGGCAGCAGAAAATAAAGCACGCTTTTTAAAGCGAAAATTCAAAAAATTGATGGTCTAATCGGCTGCTTACGCTGCACTTCTGAATTGGAATAACCTGAATTGGAATAAACATGAAGCTAGAGATATTGGAACAGCCAGACCAAGAGTTGATTGAATTTTTGGACAAGAAAATTAGCGAATTTAATTGGGCGCAATGGGAAGTGAGTGAGCGA
>CAWUUZ010000155.1:0-3805 GCA_963925745.1 uncultured Pseudomonadales bacterium | reverse complement strand
GGGTTCCACCAAAAAGATGGACATGCCGAACTACAGCAAGCGCACAGGATACACTCATACAGACCATCGAGCTTTGCACGGTCTTCTGGAGACTGCAAACGCTCAATGGCAGGTGGAAGTGAATCGTTGATCAAATAAGGTTTGATCTTTTCGTACTGCTTGTAGAACACAGACATATCAACGACCAAGTCGCGTACCACAGGCAATCCTGGCAACGGCCGGATAACCAACTTACCACCAGACTTCACAACTTCTGAAACCGCTGTGATACAGGCCAGACCATTGGTTCCATTCATATTGACACCATCTGAACCGCAGACACCCTCACGGCAAGAACGGCGGAAGGATACCGACGCATCGGATTCCTTGATCAAATGCATGACATCGAGAACCATCAAATCTTTACCTTCTGGAAGGGCTACATCGTAGTCCTGCATATAAGGCTTCTTGTCAGTTTCTGGGTTGTAACGATAAATGCTGACTTTCATTACAGGTTCTCTCCTAGTAGCTTCGCTTAACAGGCGTGAAAGCTTCAACGATTTTGGGTGTTACGTTCACTTTGCGTTTTACAATAGACTTGTCTAACGGGAAGTACACAGAGTGGCACAACCAGTTTTCATCGTCTCGCTCAGGGAAATCGTCACGTGCATGGGCACCACGGCTCTCAGTGCGTGTTTCAGCCGCAATCGCTGTTGCTTCTGCAACCTCTAACAGGTTTTCAAGTTCTAGCGCTTCAATACGTGAGGTATTAAAGGCCATACTCTTGTCTTTCAAATGCAGATTACCAACACGGTTACGAATGTCAGCTAGCTTTTCCATACCAACCTTCATGCTGTCGCCACTTCGGAATACACCGAAATGCAATTGCATTGTGCTCTGTAAATCTTTACGAACCTGGTCGATAGACTCACCGCCAGTCGAATTATTTAAGCGGTTCAAACGGGACATTGCGCGTTCAACATCAGCGTCAGTGGCGGCCAAATGCTCCATGCCACCCTTGATTGCTTTTTCAATTTGGATGCCCACTGCGCGACCGAATACCACCAAGTCTAGCAAGGAGTTGCCACCCAAACGGTTTGCACCATGCACAGATACACAGGCTGCTTCGCCGCACGCATAGAAACCTTCAATAACCTGGTCTTTGCCTTCGCTATCGAGTGTCAGCGCCTGACCACTGATGTTGGTAGGAATACCACCCATCATATAGTGACAGGTAGGAACAACAGGAACGAGGTCCTTAACTGGGTCAACGTGAGCAAATGTCTTAGACAGCTCACAGATACCCGGCAATTTAGAGTTGAGTACTTCTTCACCCAAATGGTCAAGCTTGAGGTACACATGATCACCGTCTGGACCACAGCCACGACCCGCCAAGATTTCAAGAATCATGGAACGAGCGACAACGTCACGACCAGCCAAGTCTTTAAAGTTAGGTGCATAACGTTCCATGAAACGCTCACCGTCTTTATTGACCAAATAACCACCTTCACCACGACAACCTTCAGTGACCAGAACACCTGCTCCAGCAATACCGGTTGGGTGAAACTGCCACATTTCGATGTCTTGCACTGGCAAGCCAGCACGCAAGGCCATACCAATACCATCACCCGTGTTGATGTGGGCGTTGGTGGTAGAAGCATAAATTCGACCCGCTCCGCCTGTGGCGAATACCGTTGCCTTAGCGCGGATATGAACGGTCTCACCCGTTTCCATACAGATCGCAATCACACCGACAACAGCGCCATCAGCATTGGTCACCATATCGACTGCAAACCACTCGTTTAGGAACTTGGTTCCTGCTTTTAAGTTAGCCTGATATAGGGTGTGCAACAGGGCATGACCGGTACGGTCGGCCGCGGCACAGGTACGAGCAGCCTGACCGCCCTTACCAAAATCTTTAGACTGGCCACCAAAGGGACGCTGATAGATGCGGCCCGCTTCAGTACGCGAAAAAGGCATACCCATGTGGTCAAGTTCGTAAACAGCTTCAGGACCTACTGAACACATGTATTCAATGGCTTCTTGATCACCGATAAAGTCAGAACCCTTTACGGTGTCATACATGTGCCAGCGCCAATCGTCGTTTGGATCATCACTGGCGATTGCACAGGTAATACCACCCTGAGCTGATACGGTGTGAGATCGTGTTGGAAAAACCTTGGTGATTACGGCAGTTTGCAAACCCGACTGGGCTAGCTGCACAGCAGCTCGCATACCTGCGCCACCGCCACCGATTACGATGGCATCAAAATTCATGGACTTCATATTCGACATTCTGTGTTATCCCCACAAAGCTGTAGCTGTGGTGACGAGGTATACAAATAACGTAATACCCACCACGATGAGAAAGAAAAACCGTGCAAATGCTGGTTTGATATAGTCTGTGGCAACTGTCCACAAACCGATCCACGCGTGACCAACTACTGCCAGCACGGTAAGCAATGTAAAGAGCTTGACCCAGGTAATGTCGAAAAATGCGTGCCACTCAGCAAAGGTCAGGTCTGGATGCTGCACAAACACAGATGCCAAAAATACGGTATAGGCAGCCAAAACAACGGCCGACATACGCTGTACCAACCAGTCCGACAAACCACTGCGGCCCCAATTGGTTACATTACGAACCATCATGCCCATATCCAGACTCCTGTAAGTACAATCAATACAGCTGCAATAGCCAAAACACCAATCGACATCATTTTGACGCCTTCTTTGGTTTCACCGATACCCATGTCCATCACCAGGTGTTTTAAGCCAGCAACAAAATGGTAGATAACTGCGGAAAGCGTGACCCAAAGTGCAAACTTAGGAAAAGGTTCCTGAAGCAGGGTACGTACCGCTTCAAAGCCTTGTCGCGAATCCAGTGATTGGCTTAACATCCAAATCAAGAAACCAACGCCTGCCAATAGGAAAACACCCGACGCGCGGTGAAGAATAGAGGCAATTGCCGCGATTGGCTGCTTGATGGTCATAAGGTCTAAATTAACAGGTCTTTTTCTGTTCACAGGAGTGCACTCTTATTTAAGTATTAGCCCGATTGAAAGGTAATCTTACGTTCATAGCGATTTCATTCACAGTAGACAATGGTTTGATGCTTTGCATGGCGATTATTGACTTTTTTACATCAATAAACCAATGCCCTAGCCGCTTCCAAACTGCCAACTGCAAACCATTAGAAATCGGGCGGAAATTATAAAGTCCAGTGGATTCAATTACAAATCAATGGGCGGTGAAATGTGCTCTTTTGGGTTTTTTTTCCATAACATTGACATAAACCAATATCTTCACCGCTAATGGCGCTCATCCTGCAGGTTATACCTTGGTTAAATTGACAATCGCTCTTAAAACTCTATAGTTTGATCCAGAAATTTAGGGATTATATATTCAATTTGGCAGTACAAGTGCCTTCCTAGCAACCCTGTCCCTTTGTTGCAGGGAAAAACACATAATGGAGGCTATATGGCTGATAAAAAAGCTACTTTAATCATTGATGGTCAAGACCCAATAGAATTACCGATATACCAAGGAACACTGGGACCTGATGTCATTGATGTGTCTGGTTTAACGGCTCTTGGCTACTTTACGTATGACCCAGGCTTTGTTTCAACTGCGGCATGTGAATCTAAAATAACCTTCATTGATGGCGGTAAAGGTCAGTTGTTACATCGCGGTTATGCGATCGACGACTTGGCTGAGAATTCAGACTACCTAGAAACCTGCTATCTGTTGTTATACGGAGAGCTTCCAAACGCTGAAGAAAAGAAAAAGTTTGTTTACGTGATCACCCACCACACCATGGTGCACGAAC
>CAWUUZ010000154.1:0-16850 GCA_963925745.1 uncultured Pseudomonadales bacterium | reverse complement strand
CATTCGCCATGAATTGAATGGCCGCGTGCCCCTGAGTGGTTTCAGTGGCAGCCCCTGGACACTTGCAACCTATATGGTTGAAGGTGGCAGCTCTAAAGATTTCCGTCACGTTAAGGCCATGATGTACAGTCAGCCCGATGTGATGCACGAATTGCTACGCAAATTGGCATTGTCGGTTACCGACTATTTGAACAAGCAGATTTTGGCCGGCGCTCAAGCCGTTCAGATTTTTGATACCTGGGGTGGTGCCTTGGCCCATAACAGCTATCTGGAATTCTCACTCAAGTATATGAAGCAGATTGTTGATGGTTTGATCCGTGACCATGATGGTCGTCGGGTACCCGTTATTCTGTTTACCAAGGGTGCAGGTCAGTGGCTAGAAGTCATGGCCGATACCGGTGCAGATGCACTGGGACTGGATTGGACTACCGATATCGCTGATGCGCGTCGTCGTGTGGGTGATAAGGTCGCCTTGCAGGGCAATATGGATCCAGCCGTTTTGTATGCCTCACCTGAGCAAATTGGTGTGGAAGTAAAACGCATCCTTGATGGTTATGGACAGGGCAGTGGTCATATTTTCAACCTCGGCCATGGTATCCACCAGTTTGCCGATCCAGCACATGCCAAGGCATTTGTTGATGCGGTTGTTGCTCAGAGCCCTGAGTACCACAGATAACCATTATCCACACAGCAGGGTGCCTATTTTGGCTCTGCTGATCCACCGTGACGCTCTGCTGAATACCGCATCAGGGCGACAGGGTACTTAACCTCTGGCTGTCGCAGGTGTATTATGCATTCCAAGCCCCTGTGTCCACTCTGCGCGCAACCTGTGCAGTCTTGTGGACGCGCTTCAAAGACACCTGAAGCTGGCTGTTGGTGTCAGCAAGATGGCAAGCCTTTTCCAGATGCCTTGTTGGCACAGCTTAGCAGTGCCGATCTGGGAACAGCCTGTATTTGTCAGAACTGTGTTCAGGCGTTTTATGTGGCACAAGACGGGCATGTGGGTTGAACCATAACCCATGAACACCCACCTCATTTGCAACTAAGAGAGACATCGCATGGTAGAAAACGGTCTTACCCCAGGCACGCTCTATGTGGTTGCAGCGCCATCAGGTGCTGGGAAAAGCAGCTTGGTGAATGCCCTGATCAAGCGGTTGTCCTTTGTCTATTTGTCGATTTCTCATACCACAAGAGCAATGCGTCCTGGTGAAGAGGATGGTGCGCATTATCACTTTGTGTCAAAACCAGAATTTGAGTCTATGGTTACCCAGAGTTTGTTGCTTGAGCACGCACTGGTCTTTGGTAATTATTACGGTACCTCCCAAGCCTATGTAGAGGCAGAGTTGAACAAGGGTCACGATGTGATTCTGGAAATCGACTGGCAGGGTTCACAGCAAATTCGTCGCGCAATGCCAGGAACACGCAGCATTTACATCGTACCGCCATCGCGACAGGCTTTGCTAGAACGGTTAGAAAAGCGGTCGCAGGACAGCATCGATGTGATTGAGCAACGCATGGCAGAGGCGATCAATGAAATGTCACACCACAATGAGTTTGATTATCTGGTGGTGAATGATGATTTCTACAAAGCGCTGGATGAACTCTGTGCCATTTTTGTGGCAGAACGCCTAGAAATTAGCAAACAGGCACAGAGACATGGGAAGTTATTAACACAGCTCTTGTCTTAACTGAAAAAACACGTACACTGCGCGGTTCGTTTTTTGACCGCTAAATTATTAACTGGAGATTGTCATGGCACGAGTGACTGTTGAAGACTGCCTAGAACACGTAGACAACCGATTTGAACTGATTATGGTAAGTTCAAAGCGTGCACGTCAATTGGCAAATGAAGGCGCTGAGCCTTTGGTGCCTGCAGAGAATGACAAGCCAACTGTTCTTGCCCTGCGTGAAATTGCCGCTGGTTTGATCGATGCGTCTATCCTGATTGAAAAGAAGCAGTAATAGATCCTTCTTCAAGGGACCGGTCTCGGTCTCTTGAATTCTGTGCACCACCCCTTCCTATTTTGCCCGCTAGCCTAAAACCTGATTCCGAATCTGGGGTTATCCCTGTGCCCGACTTTAAAAATATCTGGAATAACGCTCTACAACGCGGGGTAATATCACTAATATGAGCCAATGTGTCTAATTGAAGGTTACAGGCGGCAGTGTTAGTCACCCTAGAGAAAGTCGTTAACAGAATTGATACCTATTTAGAGCCAGAACAGGTTCGGTTGGTAAAGCGTGCATACTATTTTTCAGAACAAGCCCACGATGGCCAATTCCGCCGTTCAGGTGAGCCCTATGTTACCCATCCCCTTGCTGTAGCCTCCATATTGTCTGGTATGCGCATGGACCATCAGAGTCTTATTGCGGCATTGCTACACGATGTGATCGAGGATACGCCGGTCACAAAGGCCGCCATCAGTGCACAGTTTGGTGCTGAGGTGGCGGGTTTGGTCGATGGCGTTACCAAATTGACCCACCTCGAATTTGAAACCAAAAAAGAAGAACAGGCAGAGAACTTCCAGAAGATGGCCCTGGCTATGGCCGATGATATTCGGGTGATCTTGGTTAAGCTTGCCGACCGGTTACACAATATGCGCACCCTAGGAGCCATGCCACCGGTAAAAAAGCGCCGAATTGCCAAGGAAACCCTCGATATCTATGCGCCAATCGCCCTGCGTCTGGGTCTAAACGAAACCCGTATTGAACTCGAAGAGCTGTGTTTTAAAGCCATTTATCCGATGCGCTCGCGGTTTATCGAGGCAGCCGTTAAGAAGTCCCGTGGCAATCGAAAAGAACTGATCGAGCAGGTGAAAACAGTATTGGAAAACCGCCTAAAGTCCGATGGTCTAACCGGCCGTATTATCGGACGTGAAAAACACCTCTACAGTATTTATCAAAAGATGCGGACCAAAGAGGTCTCCTTTCAGGAAATCATGGATGTGTACGGTTTTCGCATCATGACGGACAGCGTCGATACCTGTTACCGTATCCTGGGATCGGTTCACAACCTCTATAAGCCGATACCAGGCCGTTTTAAAGACTATATCGCCATACCCAAGGTCAATGGCTATCAGTCGTTACACACCAGTTTGCAGGGCATGAACCAGATTCCCATTGAGGTGCAAATTCGTACCGAAGAAATGGAAGTGATGGCCAACAATGGTATTGCGGCCCATTGGCTCTATAAGACAGCCAGTGCTGAGAGCAATCTGAGCCATTCGCGCGCCCGCGCCTGGGTGCAGGGGTTGCTAGAGATGCAGCACCAAGCAGGTAACCCCATTGAATTTATTGAAAACGTCAAAATCGATTTGTTCCCAGACGACATCTATGTCTTTACGCCAAAGGGGCGGATCATGGAGTTGCCTCGGGGTGCGACTGCGGTCGACTTTGCCTTTGCCGTACACACCGACATTGGTAATAGCTGTGTTGGCTGTTTGATCAATAAGAAAACAGCGCCCCTCAGTCAGGCATTAGAAAGCGGCGATACCATCAAGATCATGACCCTCCCTAATGCCCAGCCAAGCGCGATCTGGCTCAGCTTTGTCGTGACGGGCAAGGCCCGTGCGGCCTTGAGACACTTTCTTAAAAACCGTCAGCGTAGCGAATCCATTGAGTTGGGTAAAAAATTCTTGGATCAGTCCTTGGCGTCGATGGGAACCCAGCTGCAGTTGGTCAATACCGAGCGTTTGAACACCCTGGTAGCCACGTCAGGATTTACCGATTTTGATGATCTGTTGGAAGAGATTGGTTTGGGTAACCGCATGGCCTTTATTGTGGCCAAGAATCTGGTTGAACCTAACCAAGACCTGACCAACACCATTGTTGAAGCCATCAACATCAGTGATTCTGACACCATGATTTTGAAATACGCCAAGTGTTGCCGCCCGATTCCAGGCGATCCTATTTTGGGTCTGATCAGTGCGGGTCGGGGTATGGTGGTTCACCACGATAGCTGTAAGAACATCTTGGAACACCGCCGTGATGCAAACCGAGCCATCCCCTTACGCTGGGATGCTGAAATGAAAGGCGAATTTTTGGCCGAGCTGCGCATTGCGGTTCATAACCAGAGGGGCGTTATCGCGATGTTGGCAAGCGCCGTTTCTGCTGCCGATGCCAACGTTGAAAGTGTCAATATCATCGAAAAGGATGCCTCAACCGGGCAAATACATCTGACGGTGGCAGTGACAGGTCGTCTCCAGCTGTCGCGGGTGATGCGTAAAATTCGTCAGATAAAGGCCCTCATCAAGGTAAGCCGATTTAAAGGCTGACCCTTGGGTCACGCCTTTATCATCGCCCATTTAGCAGACCCTAGCGGATGAGCCGATAGCAGGGCTCATAACGGGCGCCACCTGGCAATTTCATGCGGTCTTCTGCGACAAAATCTGCCAACAAATCATCTAGCGCCTGCATGATGCTTGGGTCACCTTGAATCTCAAAGGGCCCATGTTTCTCTATGGACAGAATGCCTTCTTCTTTAACATTTCCCGCCACAATGCCTGAAAAAACCTGCCTAAGATTCGACGCCAGTTCATGTACGGGTATGTCATGAGACAGTTGCAGCTGTTTCATATTGGCATGGGTTGGTTCAAAGGGCTGTTGAAACTGCAACGCGACAGTCAGCAACCAATTAAAATGGAAGGCATCATTTTTTTCAATTCGAAACGCCTTAACCTGCTGTAAGCCTTGCGCCATGGTGCGCGCCACCTGTTCGGGATCATTGATAATCACCTCGTAGCGTGCCTGGGCTTCTGCGCCAAGGGTCAGACCAATAAAGTCATGCAGCTTAGTAAAGTAGGCGCGAGATTCCTCGGGTCCTGTGAGTACCAGTGGAAAGGGGATGTCTTTGTTTTTTGGGTGAAGCAGGATACCCAACAGATACAACAACTCTTCTGAGGTGCCTGGCCCACCTGGGAAAATGATGATGCCATGACCCAACCTGACAAAGGCCTCAAGCCGTTGCTCAATATTCGGCATAATAACCAGTTCGTTGACGATGGGGTTGGGCGCTTCGGCGGCAATGATACCTGGCTCTGTCAGACCCAGATAACGGGCATTGTGGATGCGCTGTTTGGCATGGGCGATGGCAGCACCCTTCATGGGGCCACGCATGGCGCCTGGTCCGCAACCCGTGCAAATATTCATTCGACGCAGACCCAATTCATGGCCGACGTTTTTGGTGTATTTGAACTCAATGTCTCCAATGGAGTGGCCACCCCAGCAGACGACCAGATTGGGTTCAGCACCGGGTCTTAGGGTGCGGGCATGGCGAAGAAACCGAAACACCTGATTGGTGAGGGCTTCGGAGCTATCCCCCACAATTTCGTCGGGGAACACACTCTGGCTATATAAAATGTCGCGCAGTGCGCTAAAGAGCATTTCGCGGGTGGAGGTAATGATGTCGTCATCAACAAAGGCATCTGCAGGTGCCTTGGTCAGTAACAGACGGATACCGCGGTCTTGCTGCTCAAGCGAGATACTAAAATCGGGGTAGGCTTCTAAGATGGTCTTGGCATTGTCGACGTCAGAACCCGTATTCAAAATAGCGAGGGCACATTGGCGAAACAGGCGATAGGCGCTGGTATTGCTTGTGGCAGTTAACAGCCGCACTTCGGATTGTGACAGGGTTTCAAGGCTGCCAATGGGGGACAGTGCTGCGTCCTTGACCGGACGTTGCGCGACATTGTTCATGGCGTATCCTCTTGAGCGATGAGTGCTTGGTAGCCGTCTCTAAAACTGGGGTAGGTACAGCTAAAACCCAGCTGTTGGAACAAAACAGAGTGGCATTTCTTTCCCTGTGGTGGATGGAGTTCTTGGTCTGGGACCACCGCTACCCCCTGTGCCTGTCGGCACCAATCTAACACCTCTGCCATATCGGCACCTTCGCCATCGACACCCAATACGCGCCTTGGCAGGGGTTGGTCTGACAGGGCTTTTAAAGCGAGCACAACGCAGAGCCTTGCCGCATCGACAATGTGAATCCGGTTGGTCAGGTGTCCCGGTTGGCACCAGGCTCCCTGTTTGCCCAGACGCAACATCCGGTCTCGATCGGGTCCATAGATGCCACCCAATATCAGGGCGCAGTCGCCTGAGTTCAGGTGGCGCTCTGCGTCTAGCAGTGTTTTTCCTGCCCAGTCACTGGGCTGGGGATCGGTATTTTCATCTATCCAGTCAGCCGTCTGTTGGCCATAAATACGGCTGCTGCCCACAAAGATAACGCGGTCAGTTTTGATGTTGCTGGTCGCCTGCTCTAGGCCGTTTGGATAGGCTTTTTGATAGCCTTGTGGACTGCGATCATCCGCAGAGACAGCATAGACCAAACAAAGACAGGACAGTTCCTGCGCCGCAAGGTCTTCTGCAAAGATGTCTGTCGCCAAGGTGGCATAGGCGCGACTGACAGAGCTGCGTCGAATCCCCAGTACCGAATGACCCTGGTTAGACAGCGATTCCGCGACGCGGTGGCCCAGATCTCCAAGCCCCACGACAATGACGTCCCATTTCTTGTTTATGTACATTTGTTTTTTCTTTGGTCTGTGAAAGTCCATATACTAACCCAAGCTTTAGAATCCTGCGCTGCCTTTTCAAGGTGTGTCCTAGGGAGCCCTGAGATCACATCAGGTGCAAATGGCCAATGAACAATGAGGACTATCTGCATGGTGGTTGCGAAAACACCACAAACCCAATCCACTGAGTGGCTCGCCCGTGACGTTAAAACGTTGCGGGGTGTCGGCGAAAAGGTCGCCCTGCGTCTTGAAGCCATGGGTTTGTATCAGTTACAGGATATGCTGTTTCATTTGCCTTACCGCTATCAGGACCGAACCCGCATTGCCCGTTTGGCGGGTCTGGTACCAGGACAGTCGGTAGCGGTGGATGTCACCGTGCGTGCTTCCGACGTGATTTTTGGCCGACGCCGTGCGCTACTGGTGCGCGCAAGCGATGGCACCGGGCTGTTGAGTTTGCGCTTTTTTCACTTTTCAAGTGCCCAAAAAAACCAATTACAAAATGGCCAGCGGTTACTGTGTTTTGGTGAAATACGGCCTGGTCCGACGGGTTTAGAAATGGTCCATCCCGAATACCAGCTGCTGCAGCCAGGGATTGCCTATGAGCCAGAACAGACACTGACACCCTGGTATTCGACCACCGAAGGGGTGCAACAACTCCGTATTCGAGACTTGGTCGGGCAGGTGCTGCCCTATATCGACCAGATACAGGACTGGATTCCACCGCTGCTGCTCAAGCCCTTGGGGTTGCCAGACATCAAAACGGCCTTGCGGACATTGCATCGGCCTGGCGCAGATGAAGATACCGAGCAGTTGCTTTCCGGTGTTCATCCTAGCCAACAACGCCTCGCGCTCGAAGAGCTGTTGGCGCACCACCTGCGACTGCGTCAAAACCGCATAGAACAGTACCGCGAAGTTGCACCGCCACTGGCGGTTGATACCCAGTTAACGGCGCGGGCGATGGCGCAGCTGCCCTTTCAACTCACCGGTGCCCAAACTCGGGTGTTAGCAGAGATACGGGCAGACATGACCCGAAGCTTTCCCCTGTCGCGTCTGGTGCAGGGTGATGTGGGTTCGGGTAAAACCGTTGTTGCCATGCTGGCTGGTTTGCAAGCAGTGGCCAGTGGCCATCAGTTTGCGCTGATGGCACCCACCGAGATTCTTGCCGAACAACATGCCGCAACCCTACGCGGTTGGATTGCGCCTTTGGGGCTGCAACTGGTCTGTTTGACCGGCAAAAAAACCAAAAAAGAGCGTGACCAGCAACTGGCATGGATAGCCTCTGGCGAAGCCCAGGTAGTCATCGGAACCCATGCCCTGTTTCAACCCAGTGTGACCTTTGCCAGCCTGGCCTTTATTGTGATCGACGAACAGCACCGTTTTGGTGTGGATCAGCGTTTGGCGCTACGCAGCAAATCGACACATCGGGGTTGGGTGCCGCACCAGTTGGTGATGACAGCGACACCCATTCCCAGAACCTTGGCGCAGAGTCTCTATGCCGACATGGACTACTCGGTCATTGATGAGCTGCCGCCAGGGCGCCAGGAGATCATTACCCGGGTCATGAGCCACCAAAGACGCCAAGACCTTATTGATCGGGTATCAGAGGCCTGTCAGGAGGGGCGTCAGGTGTACTGGGTCTGTACCCTGATTGAAGAGTCAGAGGAGCTGCAGTGTCAGGATGCCGAAGAAACGGCGCGGGCTTTAACCGAACAGCTGCCTAGGGCGCGTATTGGATTGGTGCATGGTCGGCTAAAGTCTCAAGAGAAGGCGGCTGTGATGGCGGCCTTTAAAGCCCATGAGTTGGATGTCTTGGTTGCGACGACGGTGATTGAGGTCGGTGTAGATGTGCCAAATGCCACGGTCATGATTATTGAAAATCCGGAACGTTTGGGGCTGTCCCAGTTGCACCAGCTGCGGGGTCGGGTCGGGCGTGGGTCGCAACAGAGTTTTTGTTTGATGCTCTATGGAGAACGGCTGTCTCAGGTCGCACGCACGAGGCTTTCGGTGTTGCGCGACACCCAGGATGGATTTGTGATTGCCGAACAGGATTTGCAGCTACGGGGGCCTGGCGAACTGCTGGGAACCCGACAAACTGGGTTGCAGCAATTTAGAATTGCCGATTTGCAGCGCGATATCGAGCTGCTGCCCAGGGTACAAGAACTGGCAGAGCAGCTGCTCAATACCTACCCAGCCAACGTACCTCCCTTGATCGCCCGATGGTTGTCACAGGGCGAGAAGTACGCAGCCGTATAGCGGTTCTACAGTGCCAGAACCGCATCCATTTCAATCATCACGGCCTTTGGCAACGCTGATACCTGAACGGCAGCGCGTGCAGGATAGGGTGAGGTGAAGTATTCCGCCATGATGGTATTCAGGGTCGCAAACTGGCTTAGGTCGGTCATAAAGATATTGAGTTTGACCACGTTTGACAGGGAGCCCCCTGAAGCCTCGGCGATGGCGCTCAGGTTCTTAAAAACCTGATGGGTTTGCTCAGCAAAACCGCCAGCAACGATCTCCATACTGTCCGCGTCAAGGGGGATTTGGCCACTGACGTAAACTGTTTCGCCAACCTTAACTGCCTGTGAATAGGTGCCGATGGCAGCAGGTGCATTGGTTGTCGTAATAATTTGTTTGTTGCTCATGATGTTGTCCTAAATATGAAAGGGATCACTGCGATTATTTATAAAAGCGCTTATTATGCCTTACGATTATATTTTTCATGGAAACCAGACTATGAGTGTCAACGAAAACGCAGACATCTACAACATTGACTACTGGAGTAACCGCTATTTTAAGCTAAATGCAGCGGGAGAAGTCGCAGTTAGCCTACCACCAACAGATACTGACTACTCGATTCCGGCTATCGTCGAACAGGCTTTAGCACAAAATCTCGAGTTACCCCTGTTGGTGCGTTTTCCCCATATTCTACATGATCGCGTTGAAAGGCTTAATAGGGCTTTTGTCGATGCCATCAGTTTTTACGATTACCAGGGGATCTATACACCCATTTATCCCATTAAGGTAAACCAACAACGCCGTGTGGTGGAAGAAATCATCAAGGGGCAGCTTGCTTGCCTGTCTCCCAGCCGTATTGGGTTGGAGGCTGGCAGTAAGCCCGAATTGGCCGCAGTGCTAACAGAGGCGGCTCAGGCTCCGGCGACCATTGTCTGCAATGGCTATAAAGACCGCGACTATATCGAACTGGCTTTGATGGCCGAAAAGCTAGGCCATAAAACCTATATTGTTATCGAAAAATCCAGTGAGCTGGCGCCTGTGTTACGTATCGCCAAGGACCTGGGAGTCAAACCACGCATTGGTGTTCGCGCACGATTGGCAACAGTCGGTAAGGGCTATTGGCAAAATACCGGTGGCGACAAGTCAAAGTTTGGTTTGACGGCATCCGAAATCATGAAGCTGGTCAATCGGCTTAAAGAGGCTGACCAACTCGACAGTTTGCAGCTGTTGCATTTTCACCTGGGTAGTCAAATCGCAAACATCCATGACATCCAGATGGGGTTGCAGGAGTGCACCCAATTTTTTGTTCAGCTGAGACAGCTCGGTGTGGATGTCGATACGGTTGATGTGGGTGGTGGACTGGGCGTTGACTATGAGGGTACCCGTTCGCGCAGTAGCTGCTCGATGAATTACAGTGTTGATGAATATGCCAGACAGGTAGTTCGCGCCTTTTCACAGGTTTGCATCTACCATGAGTTGCCCCATCCCACCATACTCACAGAATCGGGGCGCGCAGTCACAGCGCACCATGCGGTATTGATTGCCAATGTTATTGACCAAGAGGTTAAGGAAGGCCGTGTTCCGCAATTTGACTCAGATACAGAGAATCCGCTGCTTGAGGCCTTACAGGAATGCCATGACAACCTGAACTCCGGTGAACATGCGGTGATGGAGATATACCACCAAATCAGCGCTGTGCAGGAACAGGCAAAGCAGTCCTTTTCTTTGGGGCAGATGTCGCTCGAAGACCGAGCGAATGTAGAGCAGTTTGTCGACTATCTATCCCTGACCATACAACGCAAATTGGATCCTGCCAAACGCAGCCACAGACCCATGTTAGACCATTTAAATGAGGTGTTGGCGGACAAGATATTTGTCAATTTCTCACTGTTTCAATCGCTACCTGATGTGTGGGCATTGGATCAAATTTTCCCCGTGATGCCTTTGAGTGGCTTGAATCAGCCTATTGGGCGACGCGGTATTATTCAGGACATTACCTGTGATTCTGATGGTCGGATTGACCAGTATGTGGACGATGAGGGGATTGAAACCACCTTGCCGTTACCGCTGCTAGAAAATGGCAAGTCGCCACTGTTTGGCTTCTTTATGGTAGGCGCCTATCAGGAAATCTTAGGGGATATGCACAACCTCTTTGGTGACACTGATTCAGTGGATGCTTACTTTGACGCCGCAGGCGCCTTGACGCTCAAACATGCCCAGCACGGAGACACCATGGCCAAGGTATTGGCCTATGTCGACTTTGATGCGGACCTGATGCTAGAGAAATTCAAGCTGCAGGTGGCAGCGAGCGATCTTGATGCCGAGGCCCGTCTTCAGTTTGTGGAGATGTTCACCCGCAACTTTGGCAAGAGAACCTATCTCACCACTGTTTAGCAGACATAAAAAAAGCGGGTTATCCCCGCTTTTTTTATGTGGAACATGTTATTTGTTTACGGCATCTTTCAAAGACTTGCCCGCTTTAAAAGCGACCGAGTTTCTTGCCGCAATGTTAATGGCCGCGCCGGTCTGGGGATTTTTTCCGACCCGAGCAGCACGAGAGCGTCTTTCAAAAGAACCAAAGCCGATAAGGCTAACAGATTCGCCTTTGCTAACAGCATCCGTAACTTGGGCAAGGATGGCATTCAATACTGCCGCCGCCTTGTCTTTTGAAATGTCAGCCTTATCAGCAATAACCGCAGCAAGATCTGGTTTCCGCATAATAGTATTCTCCTTTTCCATTTTTATTAGACCTAATTGACCGTTTGGAAATCGATACTCCGAACAGATGTTCGCATACAGAACAGATGCCTATAGGCGAAAATAGCATTGCATAGCGTTTTACCTACCTTACAGCTACTTAAAACATAGCCCTTTGTAGTTACAATAAAACAGACAAGTCCCAAACCTTCAATGTTTTTTGTTCGAAAATGCCGATAATGTCAGGTTTTATCTAGCCTCAGGATGGGTTCTGGACGACAAAATGGTCCATTTCAGTTCTCGTTTTTAGACAAAAACATGTGAAAATACCGCCACTTACGCAGGATTTTGAAGGCAAGGTCATAGCCAGAGTATCGGTCTAAGCTATTTTTTTAAAAAAAACAGCAAACAATGGGGCGTCGTCGCTGACATGGGGCGCAATATGGATGGCCGATGGCGCTTGATCTGCTATTATTCCGCCAACTGATTTTTGGGACACCATTTTGACAGCACTAGATTGGAAGGCAGCCTTTCCCGACCTCCAGGATGATGGCTATGACTGGACACTGCCAGAGGATGCTGCACAGCAACCCTCGAAACGGTGGTTAGATTGGATGCTAGATGCAGGTTCTCTGACAAAACGCTTGCAGCAACTCAGCCACGGAACGTTCAATTTGGCTGTGCTTGAAGAGCGGTGGGAAACGGCTTCTGCTGAGCAGCGCACCGCATTGGGCATTTCAGATGCGCAGCATCTGTGGTCGCGTCGTGTTGTATTGCGTGGTGGCGATACTGCCTGGGTTGTTGCTCACAGTTATCTCGCTGGCGAACCTGATAGGCAGGATACGGCTACCCCCACCTCGGTTGAAGCCATTTTGGCTTTGGGCGACCAGCCCTTGGGCGCTCTGTTATTTGAACATCCGTCCATGCGCCGTGGACCGATAGAGATTTGTAAGACCAAAACGGGTTGGGGGAGGCGTTCGCGTTTTACCCTTGATGGCACGCCCCTAATGGTTGCTGAATATTTTTTAACCGCCTTGGTATGTGGCGGAACAGAAGGAAAAGGAAGTGATGGCACTGTGGCGTAACGCGCAATGGCGACCCTATATCAAAGTCATGCGATTGGACAAACCCATTGGTATTTTTCTGTTGCTGTGGCCAACGCTGTGGGCACTTTGGATTGCAGCTGAAGGCATGCCACAGGTCGGCAACCTGGTGATCTTTGTCCTCGGAGTCATTGTCATGAGAAGTGCTGGCTGCGTGATCAATGATATCGCAGACCGCAATATCGATGGCTTGGTTGCGCGTACGCATTTGAGGCCCCTGGCAGCGGGTGAGTTGACCGTAAAACAGGCACTCATTCTGTTCTTTGGGCTGTGCTTGGTCGCGTTGGTGTTGGTATTGCTGACCGATTTACAGACCATACTGCTGTCTGTCGTCGCTGTGTCCTTGGCTGCGCTCTATCCCTTTATGAAACGCTATACCTATTTACCGCAGGTGGTGCTTGGCGCGGCATTTGGATGGTCGATTCCCATGGCCTTTAGCGTAGAACAGGCACCTCTCAACAGCATTGTCTGGTTGCTGTTTACGGCGAACCTGTTATGGACAGTCGCCTATGACACCCTCTATGCCATGGTCGATCGCGAAGATGACATCAAGGCAGGGGTAAAGTCGACGGCGATACTCTTTGGCGATGCCGATAGGGTCATGGTTGCCCTGTTGCAGGGATTAACACTGTTGGCATTATTGGCTGTTGGCCAGGCCGTTTCACTGGGATTGTATTACTATCTGTCTTTGGTTGTTGCAGCCCTGTTATTTGGCTGGCAGCACTGGCACATACGCGCCCGAGAAACACAGTCTTACTTTCGGGCGTTCCTGCACAACAACTGGGTAGGTGCCGCGATCTTTGTCGGACTGCTGCTCGATTACGCCTTCTGATTTAGCCTGTTTTGTACTGATAAAAGCCAGTTCAAAATCACCTCTGTAAGAGATCTCTTACTTTTCTGTCAGCCTAGTCTGAAAGTCACTGCTATTTATAAGGGTAATTATTCGACCTTTTCGGCTTGCAGGCCGCATTCATAAAGGAATCTCTAGAAATATCGCGCCGTCCAACAGAGATTTTGAACCAATTTGTAAGTCATGGCGTTTTTTTACCTATGTATAATAGGCCGCATCTAGGAAGGACGGGTTTTTAACCAGGACGGTAAAAAATCCAGGATGAGGTAGATGCCTCTGAGCAGGGAAGCGGGTTGTAGCAACGACCTAAAGGATTGCCACCAGTGACACAGACGTGTCAGTAGGGATACAACGTAGAGAATGGATATATAGGACGGGCTGGAGCCTGTTCACATAGGGACATGAAACGTATATGGGTGACGTTGGGCGTGGGGTTTATGGATTTGAACCCTTTGCTACGCTGTTACATAGGGGCGATTAGTCGCCCCTATCTATTTTTAACCCCTATCTATTTTAAGCCCCTATCCCAAACATCTATCTTAAACACCTGGTTTTAGAGCCTAGTTGCTGTTAGCACGTTTTTATCCTGACCTGTCTGTCTCTTTGTTTTTCAATCTCTTTTATTCGATATCCGCTAAACAGCGCTTTTACACAGGCACCGATTAGCCTGTTTTATCACCGCTTGTTTCTATTCCCTTGACCGCATTTCCCATAACAGAGCCGCAGTCGCGGTTGGCTGTTCTCAGGTTATCGGTCGCAGTTATCTTGGCTGTGCGCAACTGGGTGGCAAGGATGGTAGAAAAGGTCTTTTCTGACGTTATGGAATGGGTACTGACTGGCGTACTGAGCAGGGTGCTGAATGGGATGCTGAATGGGGTGCTAAATGGGGTGCTAAATGGGGTGCTGAATGGGGTGCAGAGAGGGTATGTACGCGGTTATAGGGCGATGAGCACAAACAGCAAGGCTGTGACAAAACCTACAGGCACAAAAAAACCCGAATAAACGGGTTTTTAAGTAATGGTGCCGGCTGCCGGAATCGAACTGGCGACCTACTGATTACAAGTCAGTTGCTCTACCAACTGAGCTAAGCCGGCCCTTGCCCTAAGGCGAGGCGTACTATACTGACGAACTATTTAAGGGTCAATAACCTTTTGAATCTTTTGGTGTTTTTTTTAATTGCTGCCGTATTGGACCGCTTTTCCAGGGGTCATTTTTGACAGGGCGGGGCTAAGTGCAGCCCTCTATTTGGCCTCTGAAAACACTATCACAGGCACGCCTTTGTCGCATTTTGATTCGGAAGCGCCTCACAGCCGTGTTTATCGGTTGCGGTAATTTATCCTGACTATCTGATGTGCTTCTTTGAGAATTGTTTATACTAACGCAACGACAGACTACCTAATAATAAAACCCACGAGTGATGTTGAGGTCTATGTGAACACTGATGATTTGAATCCTGCACCGGTTGGAGAGCTGGTTCTACGCGTTATGGCAATGCCAATGAATGCAAACCCCCATGGCGATATATCGGGTGGTTGGCTGGTGACGCAAATGGATACGGCTGCAGCGATTATGGCGGGGCGTATTGCTAACGGACGCGCAACGACCATGGCGATAGGCGAAATGTCTTTTGTGAGGCCGGTTCGGGTAGGTGCAGTCATCTGCTGCTATGCCAAGGTGAATCACATTGGTCGCAGTTCGGTCAAAATCACGATTGAGGTCTGGTCGCGGATGCCTGAAGACGATCAGCGTCGCAAGGTGACTGAAGCGGGCTTTGTTTATGTAGCGATTGATAAAGACCGTCGGTTGCGTACGATTTCAAAAGACAACGATCAGCTTTAAGCAGGCTGCATACGCCGATCACAGAGTGGATCGGCACACAGACCTCGCATTACCTGAGCACTTCCCGACGTCAATGCCCGTCCTGCTGTCGATTGTCGCATTGGCCGCATTATGCCCGTCGCATTCATTACGACCGACACTTTCATGACTCACATCCCAGCGCGTTGTGAAGCCAATGCTAACCGCTGTACCTAGATCACAGACTCAGATTCAGACTAAAGCTTAGCCAGGTCTGCTTCGATTTCAGATATCTTATGTGCAACCACACTCTCTAGGTGACGCAGGTCGGTCAAAATCTTCTTGCGAATATCAACGCTGGTTATATCTTGGTTACAGAGCACTTCGAGTTCTTCAACGACATAACGTAGGGTCGTCGAGATTTCAGATATATTTTGGTATCTGGTCTTTCCATCAGCATCGACACGCATACGCTTTTGCTGGCGCGGAAATTTGAATTTCACGCTCTTTGCAAAAAGCTCACCCTTCTTTTTCTTATGATAGACTTTTAAGATATCAAATTCGGTCTCAGACCTAAGCGTGAAATTTTCAATGCTGGCCGGCTCTAGGATGCCAAGTGTCTTTAGGTGCTTGTACATATTGATCTCCATACAACTGGGTTTTTTGGCGTTGAAAAATTCGACGCGCTGTCGAGATTACAGGTCACTAATATCCTAGAAAGCGCACAACAATAGTAGTGACCGTGGCCGATTTTAGCATATTGCTCGCCTACAGATAGCCTGTAATCGTAAAGCTAAAAGTACGGGCTGTCTAAAAGGCTCCTTTTTCAAAAAAGCGCGATAAATGCTGATTTATAAGGGGTTAATTTGCCAAAATGGGGGTTTTTACGTCCTGGTGCCACATGTGTTGCTGGGAGAGCACCCTGGTGTGGCGCTATTTTGAGGCTATTTTTGCAGTATGGCCGTGCATTTTAGTCATTGACCCAGGGCGAGAATATTGCGAATTTCCTGCTAATTCATTAAAAAATATCTATAATCCGCGAACGCAATCAAACTGGAGATAGAGAGAATGGCTGCTGACAGTCCCCTAATGGCGCTTTTTGGGCGTTCACCTGTAAAACCCATGCAGGAACACATCAAAATCGCTCACGAGTGTGTCACCCTGTTGGTGGAATTTTTTGACGCAGCAGTCGAAGAAGACTACGAAACGGCTGGTGTCGTTCGAAACAGAATTACCGATTTAGAGCAGCAAGCAGATGACATGAAAAGAGATATTCGGTCTCATTTGCCCAACAGTCTGTTTATGCCGGTCTCTCGTTCTGACCTGCTAGAGTTATTGTCGATGCAAGACCGATTGGCAAATGCCGCTAAAGACATTTCAGGGGTGATGTTAGGCCGTGAAATGATCATTCCAAAGAAAATCCGCAAAAGCATGCGCAAGTATCTACTGTCATCTATCGATACCAGTGAACGGGCTTTAAGTGCATTGTCAGAATTAGATGAATTGTTTGAAACAGGATTTGGATCAAGGGAAGTTAAACTGGTCATGGGCTTAATTGCGACCGTTGATAAAGCCGAGTCAAAAACCGATGAATTGGAAATCAAAGTAAGAAAGCAGTTGCGTGGCGTGGAGTCTGAGTACCCACCGGAGATCGGAAGAGCG
>CAWUUZ010000153.1:0-4360 GCA_963925745.1 uncultured Pseudomonadales bacterium | reverse complement strand
CGATCAGGATCATTGTTGATCAAAATCGTCACTGCTCCAGAACTCACCAGCTTTGATCGGGCTGCCAAGATCACTGCCACCAGTGCGAACACGATGACCATGAACATGACAACGCCTAAAATAATTTCTGAACTCATTTTTGGGCTCCTTGATTACAGGCTGATACCAGAGAAAGACATAAAGCCAAGTGACATCAGGCCAACTGTAATAAAGGTGATACCCAAGCCTTCCAAGCCTTTAGGTACATCACTGTATTTCAATTTTTCTCTGATACCTGCCAAGGCCATGATAGCTAATGCCCAACCAACGCCAGAACCAATACCGTATACGGTACTTTCAACGAACGTGTAGTCACGCTCAACCATGAACAATGAACCCGCCAAAATCGCACAGTTCACTGTGATCAGCGGTAAGAACACACCCAAGGCGTTGTAAAGCGCAGGAACATACTTGTCTAGGAACATTTCCAAGATTTGGACAATCGCTGCAATAACACCGATGTATGCCAACAAACCTAAGAAACTCAAGTCTGCTTCAGGAAAGCCTGCCCAAGCTAAGGCGCCGTCTTGCAATACATAGTGGTACAACAGGTTGTTCACAGGAACAGTGATCACCTGAACGACAACAACGGCAATACCCAAACCAATTGCGGTATCAACCTTCTTTGACAGTGCCAAAAACGTACACATGCCAAGGAAAAATGCCAGGGCCATGTTTTCTACAAAAACAGCGCGTACAAATAAACTAATTAACGCTTCCATTTAGAGGGCCTCCTTGTTGACGTTCGGAGCCAATTTGAAATCTGCAGCTTCTTGCTGATCTGTCTTCCAGGTACGAAGAATCCAGATAAAACCAGCGATTACGAAGAATGCTGAAGGTGGCAACAGCAACATACCATTGGGTACATACCAACCACCGTCATTGACAACAGGAAACACGGTCATTCCAAACCAGGTGCCTGCGCCAAAGATTTCACGAATCGTTGCAACAAAGATCAGTACAACGGAATAACCCAAACCATTACCAATACCGTCTAGGAAACTCACTCCAGGAGGGTTGGCCATTGCAAAGGCTTCGGCACGACCCATAACGATACAGTTGGTAATGATCAAGCCTACAAACACAGATAGCTGTTTGGAAACTTCAAAGGCGTATGCCTTCAACACCTGATCAACAACAATAACCAAGGATGCGATAATCACCATTTGAACAATGATTCGGATACTGGATGGAATCTGATTCCGTATCATCGAAATTGAAAAGTTCGAAATGGCGGTTACCGACGTTAGGGCCAGAGCCATAACCATGGTCACCTGCATGCTGGTGGTTACGGCAAGTGCCGAACACACACCGAGGATCTGCAATGCGATGGGGTTATTGGTAAATATTGGATGCAGTAATATTTTCTTTGTGATTGTCGACATGATTATGCCTCCCCTGCTTTCAGGTGTTTCAGGAAGGGAGCAAAACCATCGTCACCCATCCAAAAACGTACCAAGTTGCTCACACCGCGGCTTGTCAAAGTAGCACCTGATAGTCCGTCAACACCAAAACGAACTTCGGCATCAAGAGACTGGTCAATAGAGCCCTTTTTAACAAAAATGGCGACTTCACCCGGAGTGGCGTAAACCTCTTTACCTGACCACAAGGTTTTCCACTTCGGATTGTCTACTTCACCACCCAGTCCAGGTGTTTCAGCATGCTCATAAAATCCCAAGCCGATAACCGTGTTTAAATCACTTTCTAAAGCAACAAAGCCCCACAGCGTAGACCACAGACCATAGCCACGAATAGGCAGGATCAGTGATGTTAGCTCACCGTTTTCGATCACTTCGTAAACCTTTACGTAGTTCTCTAAACGCTTGATGCTAGCAATGTCTTGCGCGACAGTTAGCTTCTCAGACTGACGTGGATCCTTAGACGCTTTACGTTGGTCATAAGCTTCTACGTCCATATCAGTGACATATTTGCCCGTACGAATATCGACGATCTTGGTTGTTATCACACCAAATTGATCTTCAATGGAACGGTTTTCATCGTATAGGCCAGCTGCTGCTAAGATGTTTTTCTTAACTTCAGCGGTTTTGTTTATTTCTTGTAAGGGTTTGAGCGAAATTGCGGCATAAGACACGACAATTGAGCACACCAAACAGACCAAAAACGCGATTCTAATCGTGTTAGAAATGGAGTCTTTATTACTGGACACGTGCAGCCCTCCGCTTGATATTAGACCGGATCACAAAGTAGTCGATTAACGGTGCAAACAGGTTCGCAAACAGGATCGCGAGCATCATGCCTTCAGGGAATGCAGGGTTAACCACACGTATCAACACGACCATAATTCCGATCAAAGCACCAAAATACCACTTACCGGTATTGGTCATTGACGCGGATACTGGATCGGTCGCCATAAACATCATGCCGAACGCGAAACCACCAACAACCATGTGCCAATACCAAGGCAAATTGAACATTGGGTTGGTTTCTGAACCGATACCATTGAAGAGCAATGTTGTAGCAACCATGCCACCAAATACAGCAGCAACGATGCGCCACGAAGCAACACCCGTTAGCATCAAAAATGCGCCGGAAATAAAGATTGCGATCGTAGAGGTTTCACCGACTGAACCTGCCATGTTACCGACAAATCCATCCATCCAGGTCAAGCCACCCAATGCACCTGAAACAAGACCTTCACTCGCGGCAACACTGAGTGCTGTTGCGCCTGAGAAACCGTCAACGGCTACCCAAACATTATCGCCAGACATAAAGGCTGGATAGGCGAAGAACAAGAACGCACGGCCTGTTAGGGCTGGGTTCAAGAAGTTCTTACCGGTTCCGCCAAACACTTCCTTACCAAAGACCACACCAAAGGTAATACCCATGGCTGCTGCCCATAATGGGATATCAGGTGGGCAAATCAGTGCGAACAGTATGGAGGTGACAAAGAAACCTTCATTGATTTCGTGACCACGGACGGCGGCAAACAAGGCTTCCCAAATACCACCTACAATGAACACAGTGATATAGAGAGGCAGGAAGTACCAAGCGCCATAGACGATGTTGTCCCAGTAACTTTCTGGGTTATTACCAGCAAACATGCTGATAAACAGCTCTCGCCAGCCGTCTGCAAGGGGTGCGCCCGCTGCGATCGCTGTATTGGCCTGAAGACCCAGGTTGTACATACCAACAAACATGGGCAGCAGCGCAGCAAAAAACACCAAAATCATGATGCGTTTCATGTCATTGCTATCGCGTACATGAGACGTTGTAAGCGTTACATTGTTTGGCTTGTATGTAGCCGTGTCGACCATTTCGTATAGGGCATACAGCTTTTCAAAGCGACCACCATGTACAAAATGGGGTTCAACTGTATCTAGGAATTTGCGTAAACCCATGATTACCCCTCCCGCTCAATAGTGGTCAAGTTGTCCCGTAAAATGGGTCCAAACTCATATTTACCTGTACATACAAAGGAAGACAAAGCCAAATCTTCTTCGTCTAGCTCTAGTGCGCCAAGCTTTTCTGCCATGTCCAAATCTTTTGTGATAAGAGCACGCAGTAGCGGTGTCGCCAGAATGTCTAGGGGCATCACAGTTTCATAGTTACCCAAGGGCAACAAGCAACGCTCTGAACCATTGGTACTGGTATTAAAATCAAACTTTTTGCCGCGGGTCAGCGCAGAAATAAAGGTGTTCATTTTTGAGAAGGCGTTGAATCCTGCACGGACATAGTGCAACAACTCGCGATCACGCCCTTCAACCAACACGCTAACCATGGTATGAAAACGACCCAGGTAACCATAGATTGGATCAGTCGCGTTACGACCGCCAAACACAGAACCTGAAATGAGGCGGTTTTCACCGTCTTTCGTTTCACCAGCACAGAGTTCGATCAGATTGGCGCCAACACGGGTTCGAACCAAACGGGGATTCTTAACCTGTGGGCCTGCAATCGCGACCACACGGTCTACAGACAATTGACCGGTTGTGAACAACTTACCGATAGCGATAACGTCTTGATAGCCAACTGTCCAGACGACACGTGACAGACTAACAGGATGTAGAAAATGGATGTGGGTACCTACGTTGCCTGCAGGGTGTACACCGGAAAACTCGGTCACTACGGCATTACCTGCCGGAATCACAGCACCAGGTGCCTTGCCTACAAAAACCTTACCTTCAGTCAAACGACTCAGGATGGTCAAACCCTGTTCCAATGCTTGGCTTTCCTCAGCAATAATGATCGCTGGATCCGCACACAAAGGATTGGTATCCATTGCTGAAACAAAGATAGCAGAAGGACGAGAACCTGGCTTTGGTGTCTTGCTGAAGGGGCGTGTACGCAACGCGGTCCACAA
>CAWUUZ010000152.1:0-11355 GCA_963925745.1 uncultured Pseudomonadales bacterium | reverse complement strand
ATAAGGCGTGCTGGATGGCTTGCTGTAAAAGAAGGTCAGCTGCATGTTGTTGGGCTTCTGGAGACAGGGCGTTGCGTTTTTTTCGCAGTGCCTGTCTTAGTGCTTGTCGTGAATCCATAACAGCCTTTTTAAAAGGTTCCCAGACTACCGCTGCAGATGAAGGCCTTGAACCGTCAGGTTCAAGGAGGAAGCCCCAGTGGTAAATTAGGCTTTCCGACGAATCGGACGTGCACACATTACCGGCGAAGGGGCGACCTTAGTAGTAAAAATCGGCTCGAGGTCTTCGTTGCTGGCTAATAGCCCAGGAACATCTCTATTATAACAATTCATAGCCAAATAGCAGTTCAAAAGGCTGTCACATTGGCTTGGGTTTGCACTGAAAACACGGTCAACTGTCAGCCTACATCTACAGGGTTGGCCATCGTTGTCCAAGGTGCTGCGCCAACAACGTCAACCATTGCGCGTCAACCGGACCAAAATCGGCCAATTGGTCACTGTCGATGTCCAATACCGCTACCACGCGCTTTTCGCTCAGGATAGGCACGACGATTTCAGACCGTGAGGCACTGCTGCAAGCGATATGTCCGGGAAACTGGTCTACATCATCAACCAGAACCAATCTTGCCTCTGACCAGGCGGTGCCACAGACGCCGCGACCAAAAGCGATGCGGGTGCAGGCAATGGGACCCTGGAAGGGGCCTAAAATCAACGATGTGTTTTCGACACGGTAAAAGCCGATCCAGAGAAACCCAAAGGTTTCTCGCAAGGCGGCGCAGACATTCGCCATGTTGGCGATCACATCGGTTTCTGACGAGATGAGTGCTTCGAGCTGAGGCAACAACTCTCGGTACCGACTCTCGCGGTCCTCTGCTTGGGAGCGGGTAAGCACTTCAGCCATGTTGGGGTCAGTCCTTTTTCGGTATGAGCGTTGCAGCGAGCTGGTAACCGGCAGCCATGCTCTTTTCATAATGCTTAATGCTGTCTGCCATCTGGCCCTTGTGCGCCAATGTTCTGGCCAGTTCTGCATGGGCCATAGGATGATCAGTCAATTGAATGGCCAATTCGAAGTAGTCCTCCGCCTTGCCCCAGAGCGCACTCTTGAGACAGAGACGTCCCAGTGTTACCAACAACTGTGCATCATTGGGTCGCTCGCGAAGCCAGCGCTCAGCGACTGCCAACTGCCTGGTGGTGTTTGCTGAGAGTAGGCCATATTCCAAAACCAAATCGGGTGCAAAATCAGGCGCGATATGGTTTGCAATGAGTTGTTCTGCCCAGTCTGCATGGCCTTCTTTACCAAATTTCCGACCGATGGCTATCACCAGCGGTACATCGCGTTTGAGCGCAGAATCCATTTGTTTCCAGTAGGTTTGAAGCTAGTCGGCACCCATCTTGGCAATGTGGTGCAGGGTCTGTTGTTTTTCAGCCATGATAACGGCATCAGACACCTTGCCAGGACGTTTCTTAATCGCTTGAAGGACCGCATCCAATTGCGTCCAATCACCCAGGTGCAGGTATATCTTGCGTAACAGATCCTGTCTAAAGGGATTGTTCTGCTGCGCTGTCATGCGGTTGAGTGATGCCAACGCCTGTTCGTAGTTACCGCGCTCAAGTTGCACCATCGCTTGCACCAGACCGGTAAGTACCACATCGACATCGGGTAATTTTCCAGCCTTTATGAGCGAGGCATCACAGTCTGCCGGTTTGCCATTGGCCTGTGCCGCAAAGGCTGCTAACAGATGGTTTAGGGTTGGGATGCTGCTCGCTCCGGCAGATTTTCCAAACAAACGGTAGGCTGCTTTGAAATCGCCACGTGCTAGCTGAGACAGTCCCTCTTGAAGCTGGTGCTCGGCATTTTCGCGCTTTCTGTTACGTCTCCAATTCAAAAGACGACGGTCTACACGCCAGTGCGACAGGATACTGAACAGGAGGTAAATAATAATCCAGGACACAGCGATCAGCACAATGGCCAGCCAACCTGCCATCTCGACACGGTAACCAGCAAAGGAAATAATCATAAATCCAGGGTCGGCCATGATCTGTTCACCCAACCAGGCGCCCAAAATCAACAGCACTAACCAAAACAAGACCCGTACCACCAATCTGATGATAGAGAAGTTCATTTGAATGGCTCCTCTGGTGCGCTTCTTTGGAGCTGATAAACCGTGGCGATATAGTCTTTAAGTTGCATCAGCGCACTGCCAATCTTTGGCAGTTCAGGCGCCAAATTCAAGGCCGCCAAGGCTGCTATTTTTTCGCTCAGATTGTCTGGGCTACCCGGACTAGAGCCATAGCGCGCCAAAAAGGTGTTGGCAGAGGTAACTGCTGCGCGGTAGGCATCAGGTTGTTGGCGTAAAACCGCGGTTTCAGCCTGCGACAGCGCATTTTGTAACAGTGCGCGGTAAAGCGGTACCAAATGAGGCTGAACGGGTTCGCGGTCCATGGCATCGATACGGCTGATACGAATAAACTGGCTGAGTCGGTCCCACCAGGTTGGCGCAGTATCCGTCAGGGTCAGATTGGGTTGCTGTTCGTCCAAGGCGCCGGCTGGAGACCAGGATTCAATAGATTCGATCATCAGATTGATCTGCAAATACAGCGTTTCACGATCGACACCACGGTAGGCCGCCAACAGGGCCATTTCTCGTGCCAACTGCTGCCGCACACCAATTAAATTGGGGTCTCCGGCATCTACCAACACCGCATCTGCAGATTGCAGTATGGACAGGGCGCCCAAGACATCGCGCTCCAGCACCAAGCGTTGCTGCGCCAAACGCATCAGGTATTCAGCCTCAGCAAGAAGCCACTCATACCGAGTCACACCCTGGGCTTCAGTCAATCTGGCAGCGGTTTCTGTCACAAAATCGCGCAGGTTGGTAACGGCTTCTTGGTTGCTTTGGGTGCTGGCAGTCACCTCATTGCGAATCTGGGGCAATGATTGGTTGAGTTGTTTCTCGAGGTCGGCGAGGGTGACCTGCTGCGCGTCCAACTGTGCACCGAGTTGGCTAGAATTTTGATAGGACAGATAGGCGAAATAACCAGCGCCGGCGATAATTGCGAGGGCCGCCAATTTTACGACAAGCCGCAGCAGTCCCATAAACCATGAACTGGTTTTTGATGGTTGGTCTTGGCTTTCTTCACCAGCAGCATCTTCGGGGGCCACATAGGGGGTCTTTTTTTCTGGTGCCTTGGGTGTTGTCTTGTCTTGCTGTGTCACAGGATTACCCCGATGTCGAAATAAAAGAAAGTGTCGCCTCAGTCAACTGTTCGTTGCTGGCACCTTGTGCCACCACAACCGTTTTCCAGCCTTTCGAAGTGGCAATGTCTGCCAATCGTTTGCTAGAGACGACGAGGATTTTACGCAACAGGCTATCGGTATCCATTTTGGTTGAGGTCGCAATCTGATGCAAGTTTTCCAGTGCTTCGGCCGATGACATCAGCAGGATATCGCTTGTTTCTAAGGCAGTGGAAAGGTCATGGCGGGATATGTCGGGACACCTGCGCTGATAGACGGCCAGTTTTGTCACCTGAGCACCCCGTGCAATCAGGGTGTCAGTCAGCAGAGGACGGCCACCCTGACCACCGATGATGAGCCAGTCCTGACCAGCGATCTCTGCCAGAGCAGGAAGGGCAATAATGTCTTCAGTGGTCGTTCCGGCTGAGGGCGTATGCACCTGGATGCCTGCCTGTGACAGAATGTCAGCAGTGGCTTTGCCATTGGCAAACCAGTTTTGTTGTACCGGTAGCTGGGGCCAAAAGGCCTCTACCAGTGCCAAACCAAACTGTGCGGCGTTGGGGCTAATGACAACGACACCCTGATAGCGGTCGAGGTTGAGAATCGCTGTTCGGGTCTGGGGATCAAGGTCTACAGGGAGGATGTCGAGCAGTGGCAGCAGGGTTGTTTGCAACCCTGCATCATGAAGCAGGCGAACCAAGGGGGCAGATTGCCCTGTGGGTCGCGTGATCAGAACGTTCATTCAGCGTGATACAGCGCAGCAAGAATCGCATCAGCGCCGCCAGCAAGCAGTGCATCACCGACGCGATTGCCCAGGGCTTCAGCCAACCGGGCTTGCTCATGGATATCGCCTGTCAGTGACACGACATCGGTACGAATGATCATGGTTGAACCGTCTGGCGAACCAACACGGCCTTCAAGGGACAATTCGCCATCCTTTAGAACCGCAAAGCCAGCAATGGGTACCTGACATCCGCCATTGAGGCGTTTGTTCATCGCACGTTCCGCGCCAACGGTAATCCAGGTTTCAGGATCCAACAGGGGTAGTAATAGCGCATGGGTATCCGCATCGTCAGTACGACACTCGATACCAACAGCACCTTGACCACAGGCGGGCATAGACAATTCAGCGGGTAGACAGTGGCGAATCCGTTCTTCAAATTCCAAGCGGATTAAACCTGCTGCGGCAAGAATGATGGCATCGTAGTCGCCATTGTCTAATTTTTTGAGACGGGTATTGACGTTGCCACGCAGCATACGAATTTCAAGATCAGGCCGTACCCTAAGCAGCTGGCACTGGCGACGTAAGCTCGAGGTGCCAACCACTGCGCCCTGAGGTAAGTCTTCAAATTGGGTGTAGCGGTTGGATACAAAGGCATCCAAGGGATTTTCACGCTCACAGATGACAGACAGGTTCAGACCTTCTGGAAATTCCATAGGCACGTCCTTCATGGAGTGGACTGCCAAATCAGACTCGCCAATCAACATACTGTGTTCTAATTCTTTAACAAACAAACCCTTGCCGCCAATCTTGGCCAAGGGCACATCTATAATGTGGTCACCCTTTGTGGTCATGGTTACCAATTCGATGTTGATGCCCGGGTGGAATTTTTCCAGTTCCGCCTTCACGAACTCTGCTTGCCAGAGTGCAAGGGGGCTTTTACGGGTTGCGATACGTAGCGTCTTGGTCATAACCATTCCCAAATAGAAAGTTGGAGTGGGCGAAACAAACACCGCGCTTTATAAACCGCTGCGGCCTGTGTAACCACCCATTACAGGGCGTTATCATAACCCAATGCCGGGCTAACGTGAATTGACCTGAGGCGGAAAGTTCGATTCTGTTAGTCAGCAATTCTAGCCAGTACGGGGGTGCCGCGTTGTGCTAAAACAGCGCGCATCAATTGACCGAACTGGGTTAAACTGCGAAGCCGATAGACGCTAAAAACGCGATAGCAGGCTCGGGTCTCTGGTCACCATAAAAGGCAGGGCATGGAACAAAACGAACCCTCAGAGTGGTACTACTGGCAGAACTACCAATTTTTAATTGGCTGGGTGCTGCAGCGTTATGCCGACCTGCTTTTGCCTGAAGAAAAGGCCTTCTGTACCCAGTACCAATCCCTGCCCCGTCCCTCTCAGGCCCTCTTGGTTAGGCTGCTCATGCGGAAGGGACTCCTGTTCCGTGCAGGTAAATTGCACTATGCCGAAATTGGCGATACCGCGACTGCGATGGCACCCCTTATCACCTGTGGATGGGTCGAATGCGATCCGATGATAACGGTTGAAGACCTGTGGCGGTTGCTGTTAAAACAGGAAGTGGCCAGCTATTGTGGTCTGCCCAAAACCCTGTCAAAGGCGCAATCCTTACCGCTCATGTTAGCGTCCCTGCCCGCAGAAGCACGGTGGTCAGACTCGGTGCCAGCCGATGCGGGGCATCTCTATCAGCTCAACATTCAGGCGATCAGCGATGTGTTGCGGCTGATGTTTTTTGGAAACCTCTACCAAGACTTGACCGAGTTTGTGATTACCGATCTGGGCATCATGCGCTATGAGGCGGTTGATTTTCCTATCGAAGCCCGCGCCTTTCAGCACCGGCAGGATGTTGACACCTATTTACAGCTTCAACAGTGCGCCGCGCTTTTGGATGCCCAAGACTGGGATGGCTGTCGTGAGTCCTTGCCCGACAACCAGTCTGACAATCCTTGGCTACAGCGTCGACGCGACAAACTCTGTTACCGCCTGGCCTATCAGCTTGAACGCCAAGGGGCGCTAGACGACGCCATGCAGCAATACCAACAAACCGCCTTTCCCGGAAGTCAGATTCGGCAAATTCGCATACTGGCGGCCCAGACAAGGGATGCCGATGCCTGGGTGCTGTGGCAAAAGGCCATGGACACGGTGGAAACCGAAGCTGACCGCCAGACATTGGAACGCATGGCACCACGCTTGGCCAAAAAAGTCGGTGAAACCTACCACCGAAAACCAGTGACCCTAGAAACCCAAACCATCCAAACAACCGCGCTGCAGGTTGGCGAGTCGGTGGAAATGCGCGCGGCACAGTGCTTGGCGACCGCAGACCAGCCCGTTTACTTTGTCGAAAACAGTCTGATCAATGGACTCTTTGGTCTCTGGTGTTGGCCGGCGATCTTTGCGCCCGTGCAGGGTGCCTTCTTTCACCCCTACCAATTGGGGCCTGCAGACTTGCACCAACCTGATTTTGTGCCCAAGCGCGCTGCGCTCTTTGATACCCTGTGGCAGCAGTTGGCATCCACCGATGGCGATAAGTCGTATCAATCCGCTATTCGACAGCGTTATGAAGAGAAAATGGGCATCGCAAATCCCTTTGTGAATTGGTCTGTTTTGACGCCAGAACTGCTTGAATTGGGTCTGGCTTGTTTGTCACCCCAATGGTTGGAGGCCCTGTTTCGGAGGATGCTGGCCGACATCCGCGCCAATCGCAGTGGCTTCCCCGATTTGGTGCAGTTTGATCTGGTCAATAAAGACGCCACCTTTATTGAGGTCAAGGGGCCGGGCGACACCTTGCAGGACAACCAACGCCGCTGGATGGCGGTATTTGAACAGGTCGGAATTCCACATTGGGTGTGCCATGTCCGTTGGTAACCTTGATAACACAGCAGTGATACCCCTGTTTACCGTATCGGTTGGTTCCTTGGCGGACTTCTGTACCCGCCGTGGCGACCTCCATCTGGGCTTTACACCCGCACCCTCAGGCAAAGAAGGCATCGAAGGACACCAGCAAATTTATGCGCGGCGACCCAAGCATTACCAGTCGGAAGTCACACTAAGCCAGACTTGGCAGAAGTTGTTGGTCAGAGGCCGGGCTGATGGCTTTGACCCTGAATTGGCGCGACTTGAAGAAATAAAGACCTTTCGTGGCCGTTTTGACAACATCCCTGAGAACAAAAAAACCGTCCAGTGGGCGCAGGCAAAACTCTATGGCTGGATGCTCTGTGTCGCACAGGAACGAACCACATTGGAGGTGGCTCTGGTCCATCTCAACATCGATTCGGGCAAAGAAACGATTGAATGCCATACCTTTACGGCCCAAGAACTCGAAACCTTCTTTGTCGACTGCTGCCAAACCTATCAAGATTGGATGGAGCAAGAGGCCGCGCACCGTGAGCGTCGGCAAGTGCAGCTGTCGCAGATGGTATTTCCCTACAAGGACTATCGCCCAGGTCAGCGTGATCTGGCCGAGTCGGTCTACAAGTCGGTTGTGCTGGGGTCGTCACTCTGTGTCGAGGCGCCCACAGGCTTGGGTAAAACCCTCGCTACCCTGTTTCCAACCCTCAAGGCCATGGCCACCCAGCACCTTGACCGTTTGTTTTACCTCACGGCACGCACCTCTGGGCGCATGTTGGCGCTTGACGCACTACAGCAATTTTCTGTAACCGACGTCCGGGTGCTAGAAATGGTAGCCAAAGAGCAGGTGTGTCTGTATCCAGACCGTGCCTGTCAGGGTGATTCCTGTCCCTTGGCACAGGGGTTTTATGACCGTTTGCCCCAAGCCAGACAGGCTGCGGTTGCGCAAAAATGGTTGGATCAGGCCGCCGTATCAAAACTCGCTGCCGACCATGCCATCTGCCCCTATTTTCTGTCACAGGAACTGTGCCATTGGTCGGATGTGGTTGTGGGTGATTACAACTACTTTTTTGACCTCCACGCAGCGCTCCATGCCCTGGTATCGGTTTACGATTGGAAGGCGGTGGTGCTGATGGATGAAGCGCACAACCTGGTCGACCGAGCCAGAACCATGTACAGCGCCACGCTTGATCGAAAACGTCTGGTTGCGGTCAAAAAACTGGCCTCTGCGCCGGTTAAAAAAGCACTCGAAACCCTCAACAGAAAACTCAGGGCCTTGGTGAAAGGGCTGCCGGAGCAACCCTATTCTGTTTTAACGGCCGATCCAGAAAGCCTGCAAACAGCCATTCAGTCCGTGGTGCAGGCGGTGGTATCCAGTGCAGCACAGGAACATGCCGAACCACTGGCACCCGAGGTGTTACAGCTGTTTTTTGATGTCATGCACTTTGGCGAAATCTTGACCCTGTTTGGCTCGGACTATGTCTTTGATCTCGAACGCGACCCTGCCTATAAACGCATGGAGCGCTTTCAGCTGCGCAATCTGGTGCCAGGTCCCTTGCTGGCCGAACGCTATGCCAAGGCACAGTCGGTAATTCAGTTTTCTGCGACCTTACGGCCCTGGCATTACCTTAAGGACATCCTGGGCCACAGCAACGATGCCCGTTATCTTCAGGTGCCACCCCATTTTTCATCCGACCAGTTACAGGTCTTTACCAGCCATTTGGTGTCGACCAAATACCGTGACCGCCAGCAATCGTTACCGGCCTTGGTGGCGTTGGTTGGAAAACAGGTTGCCCAACATCCTGGCAACTATCTGGTTTACTTCAGTTCCTTTGCCTACCTCAAACAGTTTTATGATGCCTTCGCTACCGCCTTTCCTGAGGTGGAAACACTGTGCCAACAGTCGGGTATGCCAGAGTCAGAACGCCATGCTTTTTTGGCGCGCTTTCATCAGGGCAGACCGATTCTAGGGCTGGCTGTGCTGGGGGGTATATTTGGAGAGGGTATTGATTTGGTCGGAGACAAATTGATTGGCGCCTTTATTGTGACGCTCGGCTTGCCCCAATGGAATCCTGTGAATGAGCAGCTAAAGCAGCGTTTGCAACAGCGTTATGGCAAGGGCTATCTCTACGCCTATCTGTATCCCGGCTTACAAAAGGTCGTGCAGGCTGCCGGTCGTGTGATACGAACCGATGCTGATCGGGGCTTTGTCTTTCTGTTGGATACGCGTTTTAACGATGCGGATATTCGCGCCTATTTGCCGTCTTGGTGGCATATCCGCAGTCTTCACTAAACCGCCTTGGCAGTTCTCTTTTTGAGTTTGGTTTTCTTTTTGACCGTCAAGCTGCGGGCAGGGGTGTCGGGTTTTCCCAAGCAATACTTGAGTTCTGGATCGACAATCAAACGGCCCCTCATACCCTGACGACCCAATAGCATCAGATAGGTCATCTCAGATCGGTCCGTGAGGGTCAGTTCAATGGGCCAACTGTGGGTTGCCATGGTAAGGGTGGTTTCAACGACATAGCGTCGTTGTTTGGTGGCATTGGAACTTTTTATCCGCCGCCGTGATTTGACCCGTGCTTCGCACCGAGTGACTTGATCAACATGGTAGATGTCAGGGTGAATATCAAACTGTATCCAGAGGCGTCCGTCACGTTCGATCTCTTCAATATTATCGACATGC
Source organism: uncultured Pseudomonadales bacterium (assembly GCA_963925745.1). Classification (GTDB taxonomy): domain Bacteria; phylum Pseudomonadota; class Gammaproteobacteria; order Pseudomonadales; family Natronospirillaceae; genus CAJXZL01. The sequence continues at coordinate 1,840 of CAWUUZ010000152.1, read as the reverse complement.
AGACTCGAGGTCTTTGCACCCGTATCGACGCGCATGTGCAGCTGCTGGATACCCAGTTCTGGCAAATCACAGGTTTCTAAGGCGCCGACCAATATTTTTTCAAGCGTTACCTTCATGGTCCTTACCCTGTGTAAATGTTGGTAGCAGGCCCTTCTGGAATCAAATTCTCCAGCTGCACCTCAAGATTTTCGATCACCGTATCCGGCTCGACAAAGTGGGCAACGTGAAACATGGCTTCACCTTCCTGTATCAGGGGGATGTTTTGCTTGCCAATAATAACGCCGCTTTGGTTACACCGTACGGTACCGATGACCTTGCCAAAGGGGGTGCGGATTTCAGCCAATACATCATCTTTTTCAACCGAATCACCGAGATCGCACTTTACCCGCACGATGCCGCTTTCTGATGCCCGTATCCAGGTGCTGCTCAGGGCAGTATGGGATTTGATCTGGGTTTTAGAACTCTTAAGCTTGGGAATCATGCCCAGATGTCGCATGACACGAATCACGCCATTGACCCCGACGCGTATGGGTACCTCGTCAAAGCGCAGTGACTGTCCACCTTCGTATAGTATCATCGGAATACCCAATTCATCGGCAGCCTGGCGCAACGATCCATCACGTAGGTTTGAGTTGAGTAACACGGGTACACCAAAGGCATGCGCCATCTCGCTTGCGGCGGTCTCTGTGAGGTTGGCCCGTATCTGGGGTAGATTGCTGCGGTGCTGTCCGCCCGTGTGCAGGTCTATGCCGTAGTCGCATTTCACCACAATCTCGTTGAGAAATCGGTACGCCATTCTGCTCGCCAAGGAACCCCGTTTTGAACCCGGAAAAGACCGATTAAGGTCCCGTCCATCAGGGAGGTAACGGCTGAGGTTGATCACGCCATAGCTGTTGATGATGGGCACCGCAATCAGTGTGCCTCTCAAACGCTGTAGGAGTTTGCTGTTCATGATACGACTGACAATTTCAATGCCATTGAGTTCGTCGCCGTGCATGGCAGCGCAGATCAGCAAGGTGGGGCCGTCTTTCTTGCCACGCCAAACAGAGACGGGCATGTTGAGACCCGTGTCTGTGTACAATTTAGACATCGGAAGTTCGATCTTCTGATGATCGCCAGGTTTGATATCAATGCCTGCGATGGTGAGTGTCTTGGTCACAGCCTACCCCTTACCCTTGGTCTTTGTTTTGTGTGGCCGCGCCTGTTTTTCAATGTGGTCAATGATCATCGCGGCGATGTCTTTTGATGTCGCCTTTTCGATGCCTTCCAAACCCGGTGAGGAATTGACCTCCATGACCACGGGTCCACGGTGTGAACGCAGAATATCAACGCCGCACATGTTAAGACCCATGGTGGCCGCGGCATCAACCGCAGTTTTGCGTTCCGCTGGAGACAGTTTTACCAGAGAGGCAGAACCACCTCGGTGTAGATTGGAACGGAATTCACCCTCAGCACCCTGACGCTTCATGGCTGCGATGACCTTACCACCCACAACCAAGCAGCGGATGTCACTGCCGCCGGCTTCCTTGATAAATTCCTGCACGAGAATGTTGGCTTTCAGTCCCATAAAGGCTTCGATAACACTGGTCGCTGTTTGATCCGTTTCCGCCAAAACAACACCGATACCCTGGGTGCCTTCTAACAACTTGATGACAACGGGTGCGCCACCAATGTTTTTGAGCAGGTCAGAAATTTTATCGGGATGGTGTGCAAAACCGGTTTTAGGCAGACCGATGCCCTTGCGTGACAACAGCTGCAACGAGCGCAATTTGTCGCGTGAACGGCTAATGGCAACGGACTCATTGATACTAAAGGTGCCCATCATTTCGAACTGGCGAAC
>CAWUUZ010000151.1:0-5020 GCA_963925745.1 uncultured Pseudomonadales bacterium | reverse complement strand
CTGAGAGGTCGATGGTTAATCCACCGTCGCACAGTGCGCTACCGGCAATGTTGTGCCCGCCACTTTTAACCGAAACCAGCAAATTGTGTTTGTTGGCAAAGGCGACTGCTGCTGCAACATCTGTAGTTCCCGTACATTGGGCAATCAGACCTGGCTTGCGGTCGATCATGCCATTCCAAATTTTCCTAGCCTCTTCATAGCCGGCACTGGTGTTGTTTAAGCAAACACCTCTAAAGCCGTCAATGGTGCAGTCTTCTAGCCTGATGGTTTTTCCATCTAATTGTGTCAGTGTTGTCCTAGTCATGTTGTCGCGCTCCTTTAGTGCCGCTCTTGGGTCAGAATGTGTCAGAGCGCAGGCACCCATCTCGGGTCATTACGATCAACACAATCTACTTGAGGCTCCAGTTGAGCATCTTGCATTTTTTCAAACTAGTGCAGAAACTGTACTAGGCACGTTACTAGAAGTGGGCGCCAAGATGTCGCGGCTGCAGGGGCATGGTTGGACACCCTCGCACCCGATTTTAAAGCATCATGGGCTGACTTTTTCATCCCTATCGTCTATTTTAGAACCTGTAATATTTCACTGCGCCTTCTGTCGGCTTAAGCGGATGGGTGGTCTTTGCCTTACCAAGGTTCCTGCGATGCACGCATTAACACCTCAGCATTTACTTAACGGCATCTCCTACCTCACCGAGCGCGATGCCGACTTTGCCGGTATTGTCGGGCAATGGGGCAATCCGTCATTGACGAGCAGAAAGCCCGGCTTTGCGTCATTGATGCACATGATTTTAGAACAGCAGGTGTCTCTGGCGTCTGCTTTGGCGGTATTCAAGCGCTTGGTGACACTCACCGGTACTTTGACACCGCAAAATTTTGTCGTGTTAGATGACGTACAACTAAAGGGGATTGGATTTAGCCGCCAAAAAATTGCCTATGGCCGACACCTGGCCGTAGCCATTTTACAGGGCGATTTGGATTTAGATGCCTTGGCGTTCAAGGACGACGACGCCGTCCGAGAATCCTTGATGCTATTAAAAGGCATTGGACGCTGGACAGCCGATATCTACCTGCTGATGGTTTTAAAACGCCCTAACATCTGGCCCGTGGGTGATTTGGCACTGGCAGTGTCCTACCAAGAAACACTGGGGCTAGATGTGCGTCCCGCCCAAGCAGATCTCGCTGTTATCGCGCAGAAATGGCAGCCTTGGTGCTCTGTTGCCGCCTTGCTTTTATGGCACCAATATTTGGGTAAACGGGGCAAGCAATATCCTGTGTAAGGCTTGGGAGCACTATTTGAACGGGCGCAACATTTTACCGGACGCAACATTTGACCGGGCGCAACCTTTGACCTGACACAATGTCAGGGCCCATTAAATTGGCTAGAATTGCGCCATATCTTCATTGGAACCCGATTGGTTCCTGTCATTTGATCCCTGGGTTTTGATAGTTAATGATTGCATTGTTTGGTTCGCTAAAAAGTAGCTTTAAAGACCTACTCCCCATTGTTGCTGTTATTGCGTTTTTCCAACTGGTGGTTCTGCAACAACCCATTCCCCATCTGGTCGATATTCTTATAGGTTCCATTCTGGTTGTCATTGGCTTGGCCCTGTTTATTCAAGGGTTAGAGATGGGGCTTTTTCCGATTGGCGAATCTTTGGCTACTGCCTTTGCCTATCGTGGCAGCGTCGGTTGGTTGCTTATTTTTGCTTTTTGCTTGGGTTTTTCTACCACCATTGCAGAACCTGCATTGTTGGCGATTTCCTCGGAAGCTGCGCAGGTTGCGAGCGACGGGGGGATGATCGAAGATTCCCAACAGGCCAGAAAATCCTATGCCAATGGCCTCCGTTATACCGTGGCCTTCTCTGTGGGTTTGGCTATTTTGATTGGTGTCGTTCGCATCCTCAAAGGGTGGCCGATCCAGTATTTGATTATTGGTGGTTATTGCCTGGTCGTGCTCACCACGGCAATTGCGCCCAAGGAAATTATCGGCATTGCCTATGACAGCGGCGGCGTAACGACCTCTACGATTACGGTACCGCTGGTGACTGCCTTGGGTGTCGGCCTCGCGTCATCTATTAAGAACCGCAACCCCATGATCGATGGCTTTGGACTGATCGCCTTTGCGTCGCTAACACCGATGATTTTTGTGATGCTTTACGGCACGGCCCTGCAACTATGGAAATAATCACCGACTTCATCAACACCTTTTTGGGTACGATCCTCGACGTTCTGCCGATAACCGTCATCATCTTCGGTTTTCAAATCGTCATTCTAAAACGTCCGGTGCCCAACTTACCTCGGGTGTTGGCAGGATTCGCCTACGTATTGGTGGGGCTTGCCTTCTTTTTAACCGGTCTTGAACACGCCTTGTTTCCCATCGGCGAGTTGATGGCCAAACAGCTCACAGCGCCGGAATTTGTGAACCCCGATAACCTGCCGTTTCACTGGACCCAATACAACTGGGTGTTTCTATTTGCCTTTATGATTGGCGCCAGCACCACCATTGCCGAACCTTCGTTAATTGCGGTAGCCATTAAAGCCCATCAGGTGTCGGGTGGTTCGATCAGTGTTTGGGGGCTTCGTATTGCGGTGGCCATTGGTGTAGCCGTTGGCATTGCCTTGGGTAGTTGGCGTATCGTTACTGGATATCCGATTCACTGGTTTATCGTGACGGGCTATTGCATTGTGATGGTGCAAACACTTTTTGCACCTAAAATGATCATACCTCTGGCTTACGATTCGGGCGGTGTCACAACTTCGACCGTTACTGTACCCATTGTTGCCGCTTTAGGACTGGGGTTGGCTGGCACAATCCCTGGAAGAAATCCCATGATTGATGGATTTGGCCTGATCGCTTTTGCGAGCCTTTTCCCCATAATTTCTGTCATGGCCTATGCACAATTAGCCCGTTATAAAAGTAACAAACAAGCACGACAGGCCAAGGCCTGATTGCTCATGTTGTCGAACGCACAGAGGACAGATCGATGCGATTCAAATTAATAGTAGCTTTTGTTGATAACAGTAAGACTGATGCAGTGATGCAGGCTGCTCGCGAGTCAGGTGCCACTGGTGCCACTGTCATTACCAGCGCCCGCGGTGAAGGCCTTACCAAAAAAACCACATTTTTCGGGTTGGCGCTTGAAGGCCAACGTGATGTGCTGATGTTTTTGGTAGAAGAGCACCGCAGCCGAGCCATTTTGGAAAATATCGCGACCGTCGGTGAATTTGATGAGCAACCGGGCACCGGCATTGCCATCCAACTAGACGTCGAAGATGCCCTCGGCGTGGCGCATCAAATTAACGAACTAAAGACTGATTTGGAGGAAAAGTTGTGATTACTGAATTTACCCGTTGCCGCGATGTCATGAACCAACGTTTTGCATTTGCCGATGGTTTGACGACGGTTTCTGCTGCATTGGCCATGATGCGTGAAAAAGGCATTACCAAAGTCATCATTAACCGGCGCGACAGCAGTGATGAATTTGGCATGGTGAAATTGTCCGATATTGCTAAAAAAGTGATTGGCAAAGACCGTGCGCCCGAGCGCGTTAACCTCTACGAAATTATGAGCAAGCCGGTGATATCGGTGCGACCACAAATGAATATCAAATACTGTGCGCGTTTGTTTGATCAATACGGGCTCACATCCGCTATCGTGATTGAAGACGAGCAGGTCATTGGCATGGTGAGCTACAAGGATATCGTTTTAAATTGGGTCGATGTTGTCGAATGACCTACCGATGCACCGCTGAGCCTATTGTGCGTGCCAGCGTTTGAGCTTGGGGATATTGCGGGTCAGTATCCAACCCAAAAAGCCCGGAATACCCTGCTCCCTCAGCTTCTCAATGCAAAAATCTTGCATGTCTTGTGCGGTAAACTGGGGGTTAAAAAAGTGGCCCTTTTCAAAACACAGACTGCAATAATCGCTGCTCAACGTACCGTCTGCATGGGTACCACCACCCTTGGGGTCTTTTTTCATAGGCATGCTACAACTCTGACACATCTTAGCCACATCAACCTCCTGAGATCGCTGTTAGTTCACGCGTACCCACAGTATGGTTTAGCCCCAAAGAAACGCCAGTGTGTTTAAACAGCCTCAGTCTGCACAGTTGATACAGTGCGTATTGGTGGGATCAAAAGTCAGTCGGCGTGGGTCAATGTCTGCATCACAGTCTTCACATAGGCCATAGTGTCCCTGAACGATACGCTCTAACGCCGCGGTTATCCGAAGGAGTTGGATCTGCCGTCGTCGCTCGGACTCTAACGCCATCTGCTGTTGCTGCATGGCATCCATTCGAGACAGCCGCCCGACCGCAGACTGGTCTAGCATGACTGTTTTTCCAGAATCCTGAGACGCTGCAGCGATATCCTGCAGTTCGCTTTGCAAATCTAACAGCTGGAGCCTGAGCTTTTCAATGTCGTGCGAATCCATCAGCGCCTGCTCTTTGGTTGACAGTAACACCCGACATTACGTGGTATAGACACAGATTACCATAGCTGTACTCTGGGCTTAATGGCACCCGTTGTGGCGCCCATTTTATAAAGTTGTCCCTGTTGGCAACGCGCCAATAACTTATCGTCTATGATCAGTCTTGTCGGGTGTTTTTTTCACAGAATAGGGCGCCTGCACAACCATAAATACAAGATGACATGGAGACAACTATGGGCATGATCAAGGAGTTTAAAGCCTTTGCCATCAAGGGTAACGTGGTGGATATGGCTGTTGGTATCATCATTGGGGCGGCATTCGGAAAAATCGTGTCGTCATTTGTCGGTGACATCATCATGCCGCCCATCGGTGTCATGCTCGGTGGCGTAGACTTTACCAGCCTCGCCATCGTCGTAAAGGCAGCCGCTGGCGATGCACCCGAGGTGCTTATCCGTTACGGCAAATTTATCCAAACCACCATCGACTTTCTCATCGTAGGCTTTGCAGTGTTCACGGCCGTCAAGGGGATCAATGCGATGAAAAAGAAAGAAGAGGCCGCGCCAAAACCACCGGCACAGCCGTCTAAAGAGG
>CAWUUZ010000150.1:0-4283 GCA_963925745.1 uncultured Pseudomonadales bacterium | reverse complement strand
GTCAAAAGGCGCTGACGGATCCAGCCTATGGTCCTAAACGCAGTGTTGATGCGCTGTTGGCTTCATTACCTGGGTTAAAAGCAGACTTTCCAGAACAGCAACCCCTGTTGGATGACATTGCTGTCTGGCTGAGACAGCAATGTACCCGGGTCGGAATCACACCCGCTGTTAGCGGTTGAGAAAACGGCTGAGTTTTTCCTTGGCTTCGGGGCTTTGTAGGCGCTCAGAAAAAACCTGAGCCTCTATGGCCATGGCTGCCTCCACCTGGGGGCGCAATGCATCCTTGATGAGTTTCTTGCTTGCCCGCACAGCTTCTTCGGGCAGGGTAGCCAATAGCAGGGCCTTTTGCTTGGCAGCAGTCATATAGGCTTCGTCGTCATAAAACGCATTGATCATGCCAATATCAAGGGCTGTTTGTGCACCAAAGGGTTCGCCCAGCACCAGCAATTCAAATGCCTTTACATGGCCTGCTAGCCTTGGAATCAGATAGCTTGATGCAAATTCGGGAACCAATCCGAGGCGCGCAAAGGGTAGCTGGAATTTGACCGCCTCTCCGCAATAGACCAAGTCAGCATGCATGCAGAGCGTTGTGCCAATGCCGACCGCTGGGCCATTGATCGCGCAAATAATTGGCTTTCTGAACTCCGCCATCGTTCTTAAAAAGGTAAAAACGGGTGCGTCACTCGATGTGGGTGGATTGTCAAAAAAGTCTTTAAGATCGTTGCCTGCTGTAAAGCAGAAAGGCTGTCCATACAGCAGTACCACGCGGGTATCAGGATTTTTTTCAGCAGCATTAAATGCAGCGGTTAAATCGGTATACATGGCTTCCGTGATGGCGTTCTTCTTTTCGATTCTGTCGATTTCTATTTCGAAGACACCGGCGACTGGCCCGTAGGTTACAATGTTCATCAGCAGATTCCATATCGTTTAGTATCGTAATCCTGACAATTGCTGGGCTACCAAGCAAGAGCCGTTTAAGGAGTTCGTTGTTTGGTTCATAATATAGCAAGCAGACCTGCGTAAGTTAATCGATATGTAAGAACCTGTTCAGGATCAATTCTATCGAAAGTTCGACGGGTGACGGGTATGGCATTGGTGTAAAATGCCTGTCGATATAAATGAATTAGCCCTTTGAGACACAGAATGCCGCACGAACCGTTGGTGTCACTGCGGATTGGTGTCAGAATAGGTCAAGTCTGTTACAGACTATTAACCATCTTAGGAGCCCAACATGACGGTCATTCGCCAAGAAGATCTGATACAAAGTGTCGCCGATTCGTTGCAGTTTATTTCCTATTATCATCCCCTTGATTTTATTCAATCCTTACACAAAGCCTATTTGAACGAAGCGTCGCAAGCGGCCAAAGATGCAATGGGTCAGATTCTTATTAACTCAAGGATGTGCGCAGAGGGCAAGCGACCGATTTGTCAGGACACCGGTATCGTGACCGTATTTCTTAAAATTGGTATGGATGTGCGTTTTGAAGGCGGCATGTCGGTTGCCGATATGGTCAATCAAGGCGTGAGAGAAGCCTATATGAATCCCGATAACGTCTTGCGTGCGTCGATTCTCAGAGACCCAGACGGCAAGCGAGAAAATACCAAGGACAACACGCCAGCAGTCATACACATGGAATTGGTGCCTGGTAACACCGTGGACGTTCACGTGGCGGCAAAGGGTGGTGGTTCTGAAGCCAAATCCAAATTTGCCATGCTTAACCCGTCGGATTCGGTCGTGGATTGGGTGCTCAGCGTCGTGCCTCAAATGGGCGCAGGCTGGTGTCCACCGGGTATGCTGGGATTGGGCATTGGTGGTACTGCAGAAAAGGCCATGTTGCTTGCCAAGGAATCCCTGCTGGAGTCCATAGACATTCAGGAATTGATTGCGCGCGGACCAAGCAATAGGGCAGAAGAGCTCCGTATTGAGTTGTATGACAAGGTCAATAAATTGGGCCTTGGTGCTCAGGGCTTGGGTGGACTCACCACCGTGTTGGATGTGAAGGTATTGGATTTTCCAACCCATGCGGCGAACAAGCCTGTTGCCCTGATTCCAAACTGCGCGGCAACACGCCATACCCACTTTGTGTTAGATGGCAGTGGCCCGGCTGAACTGGAGACACCTAATCTGGACGATTGGCCCATTATCGAAGGCAGCTCCGGTGACAGTTCTCGTCGGGTCAATGTCGATGAGCTAACGCCAGAAGTGGTATTGGGCTTCCAGCCAGGTGAAACCCTGTTGCTGAGCGGCACAATCCTAACGGGTCGAGATGCTGCCCATAAGCGGTTGGTTGAAATGATTGATGCAGGCAAGCCCATGCCTGTCGACTTTACCAACAAACTGATCTATTACGTGGGACCTGTAGACCCCATTCGAGACGAGGTAATGGGGCCTGCTGGACCTACCACCGCAACGCGCATGGATAAATTTACCGAGTCCGTTTTGGCCAATACAGGGCTGATTGGCATGATCGGTAAAGCCGAGCGCGGTCCTATCGCGATAGAAGCAATTCGAAAACACAAATCCGTGTATTTGATGGCGGTGGGTGGCGCAGCCTATTTGGTGTCCAAAGCCATTAAGAAGGCGAAAGTGGTGGCCTTTGCAGATTTGGGTATGGAAGCCATCTATGAATTTGAAGTCAAGGACATGCCGGTCACGGTAGCTGTCGATTCACAGGGAACCTCTGTGCACCAAACCGGCCCCAAAATTTGGGCGGCGAAAATAGCAGCCATGCAGATATAGGGTAGGTTTCAACTGACATTGCAGCTGTAAAAAAGCGCCATCTGATACAGATTGGCGCTTTTTTTTGGTTTGCTAGATGTCGCTTCCTGTCTAAAAAGTCCGGAACGGTCTTTTGAATTGGTATTGTTTGGCAGAAGAAAGAATGCGGTCGCCTGCACTTGCATGGTAGTTGCTGGCAGCGGCTTCTTGGTGTGACAACCCCGCGTGGTAAACCACAATACGTCGTGCATCAGCATTCAAAATTTGATTTTGATAAAAGCGAATAAAGCCGGTTTGACTGATTTTTTCGACCTCTAAGGCAATGCGCTTATTCAGGTTAAAGTGTGGCACCTGATAACGCAGGTCCTGTGTCCAACGGTCTGATTGCTGTGCAAGGTTGTAATCAGGTTGGGTCAATTGGCTAACCAGACCGCTTCGATACTGCACAAAGGTATCAGGATCCATTTGAACCAGCATTTGCAGCTGGTCTTTCAAAAATCTGTCGACCTGTAACAACAACAAACCAGGATCCGTTGTCGGCGACTGAATCGAATAGGTCATGCCAGGGAGTTGTTCAAAATGGGCCGTTTCTGCCTGCACCCTTGGACCCAGTTGTGTGTCGTCACGCATCGCCGTGATAAAGGGGTTAGCTGATACGCGGCTGAGCATCTCGTAAAGCGCACGTTCGCGGTAGCTGGGGCTTTCGCCCTGGTAATAGACCAAAAGCCCTGAATCCTCAGCCTGTGTAGGCAGCTGAAGGTGCGCCGTAGTGCGATCCAAGGTGGCAATGTTGACCTGTCCTGAACGATTGGCGATCACCGAAAAAGTGCTTTCCAATCGGCGCGCAAGGGCATCGCTTTCGGGTGGTAGCAGGTTCCCTGTGGTCAAAATTTCAAGGTGGGTCTGACTTTGAATGTGTTTCTGTACTTCCAAAAGCTCTGTAAGCGTCACCCGCGATAGTGCCTGCTCCATATCCGCATTGGTTGGGCTGTCCACCGTGACCATGGCTGATAATGCCTGCTGAAGTTGCTGGCTGACAGGTCCGGTTGCCTGTCTTCGATACTGGCTTTTTAGGGCGTCACGGACCGAGTTCAGGGCGGATTTTTTGGGGCTTAATGCGACAAGTTCACTTGCAAACATCTCAGTCAGGATGCTCAAAGAGTCTTGAAATCCAGACAGGTGCAGTTGCACGCCACGGGGATCTAGCCACAGTTGGCTGTTAAGACCTGCCATGGATGCCTGGGTGCTCTGGGGTGCCAGTGATGCCGTTACCAGCGCCAAATAGAGTTCTGTTGCAGCCCGCTGTGCAGTGGACGCATAAAACCAGGGTGACTGCAGCGAGACCTGAATATTGGACCTTGGGCTGGCGAAGCCATCGTTATTCAAATACCAATAGGTCATACCAGCGGTCTTGATCCGCACATCAGGCAAATAGTCATACAGCGCACTCTGTGGCTGTAGGGTCTCATTCTGTGCCAGGGTTGTCGGAACAAAGGCGTTGGGGGTTGCTGAAAGTAGTGCCGCATCGATGGCCGCCGCATCCCAGGCTTGCATCCATGGGGTG
>CAWUUZ010000149.1:0-3716 GCA_963925745.1 uncultured Pseudomonadales bacterium | reverse complement strand
CACTGACGCTGCGCATAAATTAACCATCCTGGCGGCTATCGCCTTTGGCATCCCCCTACAGTTTGATAAGGTCTTCACCGAGGGCATTAGTCACATCACACAGGCTGATGTCGCCTTTGCTGAAGAGTTGGGCTATCGGATTAAGCATTTGGCCATTGCCCGTCGCTCTCCTGAAGGGATAGAGCTGCGTGTACATCCTACCCTGGTGCCCAAGAAACGCCTGTTGGCTAACGTCAATGGTGTTTTAAACGCCGTATTGGTTGAAGGTGATGCTGTTGGGCCAACACTCTATTATGGTCCGGGAGCGGGTGGACTGGCGACAGCGTCTGCCGTCGTTGCCGACATCATGGACTTGGTAAGGGCCAATAACCGTGACAGCGGTGTCCCTCATTTGGGTTACTCAGATGAAGGTTATGGCATCAATATCATGCCGATAGCCACAATATCCACAAGCAACTATTTGCGCATTACGGCACAGGACAAAGTGGGTGTCATGGCGCAAGTTGCTCTGGTGATGAGTCGTCACATGATCAACATTGAAGCCATTATTCAAAAGGAACCTGCTGACGGGGAATCCTGTGTACCGCTGATCCTGTTGACCCACCAGATTCGCGAATCTGAAATCAACAATGCCATCGCGGAATTGGAGGCCTTGCCAGAAATTGTAGGCCCCATTACCCGTATTCGCATGGAACAACTTGACGGTTAATCCAGACCATAGATTCGGCTAAATCGGTCTGTGCGAGAGTCAAAGGTGCAGATCGGTCGTTTTGGCTTATTACGCTTATTTATATAGGAACGCGCAACGTGAAATACATCAGTACCCGTGGCAAGGCAGCAACCCTGTCATTTGAAGACGTCTTGTTAACGGGATTAGCCAGTGATGGTGGACTCTATGTTCCTGAAAATTTGCCACAGTACTCGGCTGACGACATTCGAAGCTGGCGTGGACTGTCTTACGATGCGTTGGCGTTTCAGATCATCAAACCCTTTGTGGATGGTGCCGTTCCAGACGATAAACTTCAGGCAATGATTTCTGATAGCTATGCACAGTTTGCACATCCTGCGGTAGCGCCACTGACACAGCTAGATCATAACGAATATGTGATGGAACTGTTTCATGGTCCCACGCTGGCCTTTAAAGATTTTGCATTGCAGCTCTTAGGTCGCCTGCTCGATTATGTACTCGAGAAACGTGGCGAACGCGCAGTCATCGTGGGTGCCACCTCTGGCGATACCGGATCTGCGGCCATTGAAGGCTGTAAGCGTTGTGCCAATATCGATATTTTCATACTACATCCCCATAACCGCGTGTCAGAGGTTCAGCGCCGTCAGATGACGACGATTGCCGGTGAACGTATTTTTAACATTGCGGTTGAGGGCAATTTTGACGACTGTCAGGAAATGGTGAAAGCGAGTTTTGCCGATCAGTCCTTTTTGCGTGGTGAACGTCGTTTGGTTGCGGTCAATTCAATCAATTGGGCGCGTATCATGTCGCAGATTGTCTATTATTTTTACGCAGCCCTAAACCTTGGTGGTCCTGACCGTCCAGTGGCCTTTTCAGTGCCAACGGGAAACTTTGGTGACATTTTTGCAGGCTATTTGGCCCACAAAATGGGTTTGCCAATTGACCAGTTGATTGTGGCGACAAACGAAAATGACATTCTACATCGGTGTTTGAGTCAGAACCGTTATGAGAAGCACCCCTTGGTGCCGACGTTAGCGCCCTCGATGGACATTGTTGTGTCCTCCAATTTCGAAAGGCTGTTGTTTGATGTTGTTGGCCGAGATGGCGCTGCTTTGGCGACTTTGGTTGAACGTATGGGTTCCGAAACCGTTGCCCTGGATGAAACAGACTTGGCGCAGTTGCGGGTGCTGTTTGACAGCGCTGCGGTTACGGATGCTGAAACCTGTGACACCATGGCTGCCGTGTATCAAGAAAGTGCCTACCTCTTGGATCCTCACACGGCTATCGGCGTAAAGGCTGCCAGACTTGTCCGTAGGTCGAAAGAGGTGCCCATGGTGACCTTGGGTACTGCCCATCCGGTGAAGTTTGCTGAAGCGGTTACAAAGGCTGGTTTGGAACGACCAGAACTGCCACCGCATTTGCGCGATTTGATGACCCGTGATGAGCGTTATACCGTGTTACCCAACACCCTGGGTGCGATTCAGGCTTTTATCTCAGAGCAAGTATTTCAATAAAATCTGTGGTTGCGCGTAGGCCTCTTGGCTTGCGTGCCAACCTTGCAGGTTGCCTATCCCAATCGTCTCAAAGGATGCGGTGCGGTTTATCCAGCCCTACGCAATCTTTCTCTTTTTCCCTTCCGCTCATACCTTTCTAAATTACCTCAGGGTCATTGCAGTGAACTGTCTGCCCCAGTCGGCTTAATGGGGGTGTTTCCTTTGTGGCCTGAGTCGCATCGTGGGCCCGATGGGGTCGTTGTCTGTCGGTCCCACTACCGGTGTTGCTAGCCAGGTTTCTCTAAAGTCGGTGGTTTGAAACAGGGGATCAAAGAGTTGTGTTGGAATTCTTGGATTCAACCAACTAGACACTTCATCTGCGTCAATGATCAAGGGGAATGATTGGCGGTGGATCGCCGCAAATCCTTCGTGACTGGGCAAGGTAATGATGCCGGTTGAATAGGTGTCGTTGTCCCAACGCTTACTCAAGGCGCCAAATCGACACAGCCCTTGTTCTGGTTTGATCAAATAGCATTGCTTGGCAATGGGCGAGGGCGGCGCCATCTGCTCAGCTGGTGTCAGTTCGGTAAAACGGCGGTTGCCAGGATATATCGGTTGCCATTCATGGAAACCCTCAGCGATGACCAGTGTTCTGCGGCTGACCGGTTTGATGGTGTGCATGGCTGATTGGAGGATTTTGGTGCTCTTGCAGTTAAATGTTTTCCACTGGGTATCGGGCTCCCATGATCCCTGTTGTTGCTCCAACTTTAGCCACCAGGTGGCAAGGACGGAATGGGCTGCGCCATCGACCGGAATCAGGGTTGGAATGGGTGCGCCGGGTCTCACATTGAGGTGTTTTTCAAGGCGGTCATCAAAGGATTCCGTGTTGAGCTGCTCCTTTAGCAACCGCATTAGGCCCAGTGCATCCATATCAGGGAATTCATAGGTGTTATAGAGCGAACCACACATTTCCAATGTCCTTTTCTGAGAACGACCGCTGTCATTTTTATTCTACCCATAAATGATACAGATGCAGATTCTTTTTGTAGGCTTCGCTATACTGTATGGATATACAGTAAAATGGACCAGTAAATCTATTAAGAGGCATCTATGGGGCTTTGGTTGGCTATTTACTTCCCGCGGTTAGCACTTGAAAGCAGTTTGCCTGCCTCGGAAACACCTGTGCCTGGGCTGCTGCTGTCGCCGGGAAGTCGGGTTGTGATGCAATGTAATGATGCCGCCTTATCCTGTGGTATTAAACCCGATATGCCGGTCAATACGGCGTATTGCTTGGTGCCCCATGTTGAGACGGTCACCTATGACGCCATACAGGAATCACATGCCTTATCGCAGTTGGCCTTGATGTGCTATCGGCTGTCTGCCCATATCAGTATGGCGAAGTCTGATCTCCTGTTGTTAGAAATCCAAAGTATGTTGGCACTTTTTGGGGGGCTGGATGCCTACTGGCAACACTTGCAGTCTGCGCTCAATCACACAGGTTTTTGTTTTCAGGCATCGACAGGCCACACACCACA
>CAWUUZ010000148.1:0-7400 GCA_963925745.1 uncultured Pseudomonadales bacterium | reverse complement strand
CCGGTTAAACCCAGGGTTTCCCCTGCCCAATCCCATACAGGGCCTTTTTGCGACCCTTGATACTGCTGGCCCCGCTGAAAAATAACGCAATTTAACGCCAGTGCAGTTTCAAGGACACCCTCACAATCTTCAATCTGGCCCATCACAGCAGGCCTGTCTTTTCGCAAAATACCCGCCTTTTCTCGGCCTATTTGCGTTAGATCCGACCCCAGCCAATCCTGGTGGTCCAGTGCGATACTGGTCACAACACCCACATCAGCATCCAGAATATTGGTCGCATCAAGACGCCCACCTAAGCCAACCTCGACCACCCAGACATCAAGATTGGACTGCTGAAAGCACCAAAATGCAGCAAGCGTCGTAAATTCAAAGAAGGTGAGCGAAATGTCCTGTCGGGCAGACTCAATGGCTGAAAAGGCTTCGAGCAGCAGTGCATCTGAGACAGGCTGGCCCAAAAGACTAATACGTTCATGAAATTTTAACAGGTGGGGTGATGCATACCGACCGGTACGCAAGCCGTGGGTACTGAGCAACGCATCGATCATGGCACAGGTGGACCCTTTGCCGTTCGTACCCGCAACCGTAATGACCTGTGCGGTGCCAGGGTCAATACCCATCAGATTGGCGACTTTTTGAATGCGTTTTAAGCCCAGCTCAATGGATGTGGGATGTCGCGTTTCTAGCAGCGCCAACCAACTGTCAACTGAGGGGTGCATCTCCAATCCACTGTGGTCCATCATATATTTTTACCAGGAATCGTCTAACGCCAAGACAGCTAATACCCTTTGCCATTCTTTGATTCATCCATGGACGCCCCACTGGAACGCCCCTGTGCGAAGTTTAAACGGTTTGGTAATGTAGCAGTTTCTTCGTAACAGACGCCAGAGTTGAACGCATCGATTTACGCTCTACAATCATGTCAATTGCACCATGTTCCAGTAAAAATTCACTGCGCTGAAAACCTTCAGGCAACTGTTGCCTTACCGTTTGTTCAATCACGCGTGGTCCTGCAAAACCGATCAAGGCATTGGGTTCTGCAATATTGAGATCTCCCAGCAACGCCAAACTTGCCGATACGCCACCAAAACAAGGATCCGTCAATACCGAAATATAGGGCAGGCCAAGGCCACGCATTTTTTGAATAACGGCACTGGTTTTGGCCATCTGCATCAGTGAGAGCAGCGCTTCTTGCATGCGTGCGCCGCCTGAAGCAGCAAAACAGACAAAGGGGATGCCCGCTTCGATTGCTTGCTCTGCGCCACGTACAAATTTTTCACCCACAACCGCACCCATTGAACCACCCATAAAGGAAAATTCAAAAGCGGCCACAACCATGGGTTGACCTTCGACTGACCCTTTAAAAACTACCAGGGCATCTCTTTCGCCGGTGTCTTTCTGTGCACTCACAAGACGGTCTTTATACCGTTTGGTGTCCTTAAATTTTAGGCGATCAACAGGCTCTATATCTGCACCGATCTCAACCTTGCCTTCGGGATCCAAAAACATGTCGATACGTCGGCGTGCCGTAACCCGGTGATGGTGGTTACATTTTGGGCACACGTCCAAATTCTTTTCTAGTTCTGGACGGTATAGGGGCGCATTACATTTTGGGCACTTTCGCCACAGTCCTTCAGGGATCTGACTCGTTTTTGACTCTGAACGAATCATTGATGGAACCAGTCTATCTAACCAGTTATTCATACGACTACCTGCATTGAACGAATGTGTTATCTAGCATGATCCATAGCATCACGCATCTCGAATAATCTACCTGCAATATCTGCAGCAATAGCGGCGGGCTTCTGACCCGCCATCTCACCAATCTGGTGAACCAAAACGCTACCAACAATAACACCATCAGCAACCTTTGACACTGCAGCTGCTGTCTCGGCATTACTGATCCCAAAGCCGACAGCTATGGGTAAATCTGTCATCGCTCTAAATCGCTTTACCTGCCTGCTAACATCTTGGACATCAAGTTGATTAGACCCCGTCACACCCTTCAAAGACACATAATACACATAGCCTTTGCACTGCTTTACAATCAGCTTAGCACGGGAGTCTGATGTCGTTGGGGTGAGTAAGTATATGGGTAAAATATCTGCCTCGTCTAATAAACGAGAAAAATCTTCAGCCTCTTCCGGTGGTAAATCAACCGTGATCAGCCCGTCTACGCCCGCCTGTTTGGCCGCAGAAACAAAGGCTGCATAACCCATCACTTCGATGGGATTCAGATAGCCCATCACCACAACAGGTGTTTTTGTGTTCTTTTGACGAAACTGCTGCACCACGGCAAACACGTCATGCAATGAGGTGCCACGTTTCAGAGCGCGTTCATTGGCAAGCTGAATAACCGGGCCATCTGCCATAGGATCCGAAAATGGCACACCCAATTCCAGAATGTCGGCACCTGATTCGACCATCGCATGCATCAATGCCAGCGTAGTCTCTGTATCGGGATCTCCGGTCGTAATAAAGGGAATGAGCGCCGTACGCCCTGTCGCTTTAAGGTCATTGAACCGTTCAGTAATTCTATTCATGTCAATGCCTCATATTTCAATATTATCGATGGACGCAACGGTGTGCATATCTTTGTCACCGCGACCAGACAGGTTGACGATAATGGTTTTACCCGGACCCATCTTGACTGCCAACTTTTTAGCATAGGCCACCGCATGTGCTGACTCTAGAGCAGGCATAATACCTTCAACCAGTGTTAACTCGCGGAAGGCTGCAAGGGCCTCTTTATCGGTTACCGACACATACTGTGCACGTCCCATGTCCTTTAACCAGGAATGTTCAGGGCCTACGCCTGGATAATCCAATCCAGCGGACACGGAATGGGTGCCTTGAATCTGTCCATTTTTGTCTGACATCAAATAGGTTCTATTGCCATGCAGAACGCCAGGTTTGCCGACGGTAAGCGGTGCTGCATGACGTCCCGTTTCGACGCCATCACCACCGGCTTCAACACCATAGATGGCAACCGATGGGTCGACCAAGAATTCATAAAACAAACCAATGGCATTTGAACCACCGCCCACACAGGCAACCAAGGCATCGGGCAATGATCCCGCCTGCTCTTGCATCTGGCGTTTTGCTTCGCGCCCAATAACCGACTGAAAATCTCTGACCAACTGTGGGTAGGGATGTGGACCTGCTGCTGTACCAATAATGTAAAAGGTGTCATCAATTCGGGTAACCCAGTCTCGCATCGCCTCGTTCATGGCATCCTTGAGTGTTCGGGTTCCAGATGTCACGGGTACGACCTCAGCACCCAACAATTTCATGCGATAGACGTTCTGCTTTTGTCGTTCAATGTCATCAATGCCCATGTACACGACACACTCTAAGCCCAAGCGCGCAGCGACCGTGGCTGTCGCTACACCATGTTGTCCAGCGCCAGTTTCAGCAATAACACGGGGTTTACCTGTGAACTTCGCCAACAAGGCCTGGCCAATGGTGTTGTTGATTTTGTGTGCACCCGTGTGATTGAGGTCTTCACGCTTGAGGTACACATCTGCGCCACCCCACTTTTTTGAGAGGTGTTTTGCAAAATAGAGTGGCGAAGGACGCCCAACATAGTGGGCCAAATCTGAGTCAAATTCTCGAATAAACTCTGGGTCTTTTTTGAGCTTTTCGTAGGTCGCGGTCAACTGTTCCAGCGCGAACATCAGCGTTTCAGACGCAAACCGACCGCCATAGGGTCCAAAATGGCCTTTTTTGTCTGGCATTTGTCGGTAAACATTTGTCGTAGATAACTTCATAGTAACCTCTATTTCCCAATCATCTGTGCATCTGCATGCATTACCTGGGCTAAAAATGTTTTTAACTTGTTATCGTCTTTGATCGCTTTCTTCAGTTCGACACCACTGCTGACATCAACAGCATAGGGTCGGACTTGGCATATCGCATCAAAAACATTGTCTGGGGTGAGTCCACCGGCAAGTATCAACGGCTGACTCGGGGAGCGCTGCGGTAACCTTTGCAAGAGATCCCAGTCAAATGTTTGACCTGATCCCCCTAATACATCGGGTACAAAGGTATCTACCAGCAGTGCACTGGCATGAGGGAACTTCGCCATCTCATCGTCCAAAAATGCTTCGGACTTAGCATGGAGAGCTTTAATGAAGGGTCTGTTAAATTGGCGACAAAAATCATTGGATTCAGAACCATGGAATTGTATAACGTCAATATTTACGCTCGAAAGGGTAGTGTTAACGGTTTCCACAGAGGCGTCAACAAATAATGCGACTTTTGAAACAAAGGCAGGCATTTGGCGGCATATTTCGCTTGCCTGCTCAATGGTCACGTTTCTGGGGCTCTTTTCGTAAAATACCAAGCCAATCGCATCCGCACCTGCTGCCACAGCGGCCAGGGCATCAGAAATTTGGGTTATGCCACATATTTTTACACGGGTTCGCATGACGGTTCACCAAAGTCGTTTAAGAAACTAGGACCAATATAGGTCTGTGGAACCTCAAATTGAGGGTCGTAGCGTGCGTCCACAAAATACAGGCCAGAGGCCAGGGCCGTCACTGCACCCCTATTTCGATTTTGATGGGACAGCAGGGTATCCATCCAGCTGACAGGTTGCCTGCCCTGCCCAATCTCCATTAACGCGCCGGCTATATTGCGAACCATGTGGTATAAAAATCCGTCTGCTGTGACATCAATAACAATAAATTTTCCTGTCTGCTTTACTGTTATTTTCCTGATGGTCCTTTCTGGCGATGCCGCCTGACAATTTGAGGCTCGAAATGTTGAGAAATCATGCTTACCCACAAGATGTTGTGCAGCGTCATGCATCCGTTCTGGATCTAGCGGCCAGCGATGCCACGTGAGGTGTTTTCTCAGCAACCCTGGGGCTATGGGGTTGGAATAGATAACATAGCGGTAACGCCTTTCTAGCGCACTGAATCGGGCATGAAAATTGTGGTTCATTTCTTTTGCCCACTGCACACTTACCGAGTGTGGCAACTTTGTGTTTACCCCAACCGTCCAGTTGTACTCACCGCGAACGGCATCGGTATCAAAATGGATAACCTGCCGTGTCGCATGCACACCGGTATCTGTTCTGCCAGCGCAAAATAGGTTTACAGGATGGTTTGCAACCTTGCTGATCGCTTCGGTCATTGTTTGCTGCACCGACGGCACACCATCTTTTTGGATTGCCCATCCATTAAAGTGACTACCATCATATTCAATCACCATGGCGACACGTCTTTGGTAGGCTGGATTTTTTGGATGAAATAATTCTGACATAGGACCCTAAAAAAAAACCGCTAAAACAGAATTTTAGCGGTATCAGAAAATAAATGTTGGAATAAATGGCTAGCCAATTTTAGCGAGCAATTCCTCAGCCTTTTTGATCTGGTCAGGATTGCCCTCTGCGAGCACTTCTTGCAGAATTTCTTTGGCTCCTTCCTTTTCTTCCATATCAATATAGGCGCGTGCCAGATCGAGTTTTGTTGAGATTTCGTCCGACCCATCCATCATTTCAAAATCGTCATCTGCAGTCATTTCACCCAGATCGGAATTGAGGTCTTCGAGGTCTCCTAAATCAAAACTATCATCGGTGAACACAGGAAGTTCTGAATCATCACTGCTGTCGCCCACGTTGAGGTCTTTGAGGGTTGAAGCCGTATCGGCTTCCAATGCCGCCAACTCAGATTCCAAATCAACTTCAAAATCATCCAGACCTTCGATCGCTGTTTCGAAATCTATCGCACCGTCTAGGTCTTCTTTATCCGCAGAAGCTGTCTCTGGCTTATCCTCTGTGAGAAAATCCAGTCCAGCGTCTTCATCGCTCAGCGCTGCATCTATATCAAAATCCAACCCCGCATCTTCATCGACTTCTGCTGTGGCACCGTCAAAATTCACACCACCAGCCTCGTCAAGCGGGTCTTTCTTGCTTGCGTCCTCATCTGTTTCAGACAGGGCTTCCAAATCAAGCATAAATTCATCGTCAGAGCCGCTTATATCAACAGCAACGTCATCTGGATCAGTCGGTTCAACACCGTCACTTACATCAAAGGCAATGCCTGCATCTGCATCTGCATCCTTTACGGGCGCTTCCTCATCCGCAATATCTTCTATCTCGACCAGGTCTTTGCCCATGTCGAAAACAATATCTTCGTCTTTTATTTCTGATTTCTTTTCGTCTTCTTCCGTAGGTTGAAGATCGACATCCACCTCAGAATCACGCCCTAACGCCGTTTCTCCAGTAGTTTCTGTCTGCGCGCTTTCCGTCCTATCACTGGGTACCGACGTCATGTCACCGTCATCTTCCATTAACAGGTCACCGTCGAGGTCAAAGCTACTCTTGTCGCCATCCCAGTCTTCAAATGACAATTCTGAATCCATATCGATGTCTAGCTCATCACTTTCCTGCGGTGCTTCGGTACTTGCATCACCCATCTGATGTGGAAGTGAATCCAGATCATCAGGCAAGCTGTCTATATCAAAATCAGCGGTATCGAGGTCTTGTGAACCCACGGACGCTTCAGCGGCAGGCAATTGCACACGCAGCCCTGCTAGGGTTTGTTGCGCGTAAGAAGAACCACCTTGCAGTTCTGTATCCAGTTGTTTGAATCCGGCGACATTACCCGTCTCTACATACACCTCTGCCAACTTCAACTTCACGTCTTCGCGTGAACTGTCTTCAACCAAGGCTGCCTTGAGTAGTTCCTCAGCCTGATCATAACGGCTATAGGCAATATAGATATCTGCTTCTGCGACCACGTCAGCGTTGGGCCCAGTACCAGTTTGGTGTGAATCCAAATTCTTGCCTGATTCAGCACCCGCCAACTGCTCACTGTCATCATCAAAGGTGTCGTCAAAGGCATCATCGAGGCCCAAACCATCAACATCAAATGCATCACCGCTATCAACCACAGCAAAGTCTTCTACAGGTGCGTCTGCCTTGCGACGTTTCATGACCATTGAAACCAACAAACCAACAATCAGCAATACCGCAAGACCTACCAGTGCCATATTCAGCAGGCTACCAAATAGCATCTTTTGGACATCAGCCAGCAAATAGCCAATAAAAGACTTTTGCTCAGGTGCTGCTACAGCGGCAGCGAAGGTGGAAGCCTTTGGCACAACTACAGGTGCCGGTGCCTCAACAACGGTGGTCGCATCATCAGCCAGTTCCGCCGTCTGTTCAGCATCAACCGCCAGGGTTCCTGTTTGCGCTGCCAGTGCAACACCGGTTTCACTCTGCAGATTAATGAGGTTTTGCAAAATATTCAGCTGTTCTTGTAAGGCATCTAAGCGCGACGCCAGCTCTGAATTCTCTCTCGCCAACTGGTCATTCAATTCTAGAGCAGTAGACAAATCAGCAGTGAGCTTTGCCGAATTTTCCGACAGGGCACCAGAGGATGCGCTACCCAACT
>CAWUUZ010000147.1:0-6031 GCA_963925745.1 uncultured Pseudomonadales bacterium | reverse complement strand
TCCAGAGAATGCGGCTGCTCCGACCGTAGAACAGTGGATTGTTCCTGTAGACAAAGCACAAAAGCCAGCGCTACTTGCCCAACTCATTGTCGATAACGATTGGAAGCAGGTGTTGGTATTTAGCAAAACAAAGCATGGTGCCAACAAGCTGACAAAATTTTTAGACGCCCGCGGCATTCGTGCTGCAGCGATTCATGGCAACAAGAGTCAGGGTGCGCGTACCAAGGCCTTGGCCGATTTTAAATCAGGATCAACACGCATCTTGGTTGCAACCGATATTGCTGCTCGTGGATTGGACATTGACCAGTTGCCGCACGTTGTCAATTTCGACCTACCCAATGTATCTGAAGACTATGTTCACCGTATCGGCCGTACGGGTCGTGCCGGCGCAACAGGACAGGCTGTCTCCTTGGTCTGTGCGGATGAGTATAAGTTGTTGGTTGATATCGAACGGGTTATCAAGAACGTGTTGACGCGTAAAATGGTTCCTGGTTTCCAACCGGTCCATCCATTGCCAGAATCTCGAGCGAATCCCCATCCAGGTCGTTCAACCAAACCCAAAAAGCCGAAGCACCCGCGCGTAGGACACCGTGATGGTGTGCGTTCTGGTGACAATGCCCGTGGCCATAAGCCGCCTGCCGCGCGCTAAAAAAGCCTGCTATCAGTGTTGTTACAGCCATTGTCTGCCGTAACAACACTTCTGTTCTCTGACTTTATGACGCTGTTTCTCTCTCACTATCCCTGTCTTTCTGTAGTGCCTCATGGCGTGAAACGCCAGTCAATCTCCTAAATTCCGTCCCAGACCCCTGACCTTATAAAAGCATTTTTGTTGATCAAATCGACCATTTTTGATTCCTAAATTGCCACTGTGTTCCTTTGGGTGCTGCTGCCTTTGGTCTTACTGAAGGTGAACTCAAGGCCCAATCAGTTTTTATTGGAGACGCACCCAACGACGAAAGTATGTTTGCGTTCTTTCCCCAAAGTGTCGGTGTCGCCAATATTGTCAAACACCTCCCGCAGTTGAAATCACAGCCAAAACACATCACCCAAGAACGCTGTGGCGCCGGTGTGGTAGAACTTATCGACTATTGGCTGACTCAAATTGACAAGGCTTAGGCTTTCACATAGGCGTTTATAGGTGGGTGGTGTAAGACCGACCACGAATTTCAGGCACAAAAAAACTGACTCAAGGTCAGTTAAATTGTTTCCTCACGAGGAGGAATGGTACCAGTGGTCGGACTCGAACCGACACTCCCTTTCAGGAACCGGATTTTGAATCCGGCGCGTCTACCAATTTCGCCACACTGGCATATCTCGTTCGGGCTTTGTTGCTCGAAGTGGCGCTATAATACGAAAAAATCCTCACCTGTCAATGACTTACTGTTACTTAGATTGCTTTTTTAAGTTAAAATGCTGTTTTTGTTGCTATCGGTTTCTAGAAATACATGTCTACATTGTCTGTAAATGACTTCGACTTCGAACTCCCTGATGCATTGATCGCCCGTTTTCCGCTACCGCAGCGGAGCGCGAGCCGTTTACTGCAGATTGATGTGCCTGCTCAAAAGCTGACACATGGGACCTTTGAAAATATTGCTGATCTGTTGCGGCCTGGCGATCTATTGGTTTTTAACAACACCCGTGTCATACCTGCGCGTTTGTTTGGCCAAAAAGAATCGGGTGGCAAGGTTGAAATGCTTTTTGAACGTTTGATGGACGAGCGTACCTGCTTGGCACATCTGCGCAGTTCGCGTTCGCCAAAATCAGGTGCCATTCTCATTATGGCAGGGTCAATATCGGTTAAAGTAGTGGGGCGTGAAGATGCCCTGTTTCAGTTGCAGCTGGTTGACGATGCGTCTTGGGTTACTGTGTTAGAAAAGCATGGACACATGCCCTTGCCGCCTTACATGCAGCGCGAGGATGAAGCGTCAGACCGTGAGCGCTATCAAACCGTCTATGCAGACAGGATTGGTGCTGTAGCTGCGCCAACGGCAGGTTTGCACTTTGATACTGCGTTTATGGAGCGATTAACCACACAGGGGATTGAAAAAGCCTTTGTGACCCTCCATGTAGGAGCAGGGACCTTTCAACCAGTTAAGGTTGATCAGATTGCCGACCACGTGATGCACAGCGAGTGGCTAGAGGTTGATGCCACGGTGGTAGAGCAAGTGGCACAGACCCGTGCACGAGGCGGCAGGGTGTTTGCTGTTGGCACAACATCGGTACGCGCACTGGAGTCCGCAGCGCGCAGTGGTGTGTTGCAGCCATTTCAGGGCGACACCACGATATTTATTTTTCCGGGTTATCAGTTCAAGGTTATTGATGGTCTGATTACCAATTTCCATTTGCCAAAATCAACCCTGTTGATGTTGGTCAGCGCACTCGCGGGGAAAGACCTCACAATGCAGGCCTACCGTGAAGCCATTGCACAGCAATACCGATTTTATAGCTATGGCGACGCCATGTTTATTTCAACCATCGAACCCACAGTGGAGTCTGTTTGATGTCTCGTGAATGTTTTATGAAGTTTGAGGTCACCGCGACAGATGGTAAGGCGCGACGTGGCACACTCGATTTTCCACGTGGAAAGGTTGAAACCCCTGCGTTTATGCCTGTCGGTACCTATGGCACCGTAAAGGGCATGTTACCCCGTGATATCGAAGAAATTGGTGCGCACATTATTTTGGGCAACACCTTTCATTTGATGTTACGTCCTGGAACTCAGGTGATGCGTGAGCATGGTGATTTGCATGATTTTACCGGCTGGAAGGGACCTATCCTGACCGATTCGGGTGGTTTCCAAGTATTCAGTTTGGGTGCCATGCGCAAGATTACAGAGCAGGGCGTGTCATTTCGCTCTCCTGTGGATGGGGCCAAGGTTGAACTGACCCCTGAGATCTCGATGGAAGTGCAAAAGGATTTGGGCGCTGACATCGTGATGATTTTTGACGAATGTACGCCGTATCCTGCGACTGAAACGGAAGCCCACGATTCTATGGCGCTTTCAATGCGCTGGGCAGAGCGTTCAAAAGTGGCGCATGGTGATAGTGTCAGTGCCCTGTTTGGTATCATTCAAGGTGGCATGTACCGCAATTTGCGAGAAATCTCCTTGAAGGGTCTGACCAACATTGGCTTTGATGGTTATGCCATTGGTGGTCTGTCTGTGGGCGAACCGAAGGACGAGATGTTTGATGTTCTCGATTACCTGCCTGCTATGATGCCAGAAGACAAGCCCCGTTATTTGATGGGTGTGGGTACACCAGAAGATTTGGTTGAGGGTGTGCGTCGCGGTGTTGATATGTTTGACTGCGTGATGCCAACCCGAAATGCCCGAAATGGTCATTTGTTTACCAGTTCGGGTGTGATCAAAATTCGCAATGCGCAGCACCGGCATAATGTGGGTCCCCTGGATCTAGAGTGCGATTGTTATACCTGTAAGAACTTTACCCGTGCTTATCTGCACCATCTGGATAAGTGCAAAGAAATGCTCGGAGCACAATTAAATACGATTCACAATTTGCGGTATTATCAAACGTTGATGGCGGGTTTGCGTCAGGCGATTGAAGCAGGTAACCTCACCGCCTTTGTTGAAGAGTTCTATCGAAAACGGGGCCTTGAAATGCCGAGCCTCGACACAAAATAATTATATAACGGAGTTTTTGTAATGAAAAAATGGTCTCTGATAATAGCTACTTTATTCCCGGTTTCAGCCTTGGCTCAGACTGCAGGATCTGAAGCACCGGTGTGGTCACCCTTGCTGATGTTGGGTATTTTTGTCGTTATCTTTTATTTGATGGTATGGCGTCCACAGAGCAAGCGTACCAAAGAGCACAAACAATTGATGGGTGCATTGGCCAAGGGTGACGAAGTAATGACCACTGGCGGTATTTGCGGCAAGGTCGTTCGTGTTACTGACGATTTCGTCGTGGTTGAAGTTGCAGACAAGGTTGAGCTGAAGTTCCAAAAGCCTTCTGTCAACGCGATATTGCCTAAAGGCACCTTGAAAGGCATTTAAGAACTGAGTGGGGTACGCCCCATTTCTAGCGAACCCAGCCTGGTTAGGTTGGGTTTATCTATACAGCGTGGTCTTCTAGGTCGTCGGTTTCGACTGTAGAAGGCGACCTGATACGCATTTTCGGAAATTGAACATGAACCGTTATCCACTCTGGAAAAACCTGCTTGTGGTGGTGCTGTGTCTTATCGGCACACTCTATGCTTTGCCCAACATCTATCCACCTGACCCTGCCATTCAGATCGCAACCACTGACTCCCGTAAAGTGGTGAGTACTGTGGCAATGGATCAAGCACTCGTTAGTCTAGAGGCAGCGGGTATTGGCTATTTTGGTGAAGAAGTCACTGATCGCCATATCATGATTCGTTTGAGTGATGACAACCGCCAGTTAGATGCCAAGGCGATCATCCAAAGAGAACTGGGTGACGGTTATATTGTTGCATTGAATAAAGCACCGACAACCCCAGGTTGGCTGATGGCCATTGGTGCAAAACCGATGTCACTGGGTCTTGACCTGAGTGGTGGTGTGCACTTCCTGATGGAAGTGGACATGGACACCTACCTAAGCAACCAGATGACGGATTATGAAGCCGATATCAAACGTACCCTGCGTGAAGAAGCGATTCGTTTCCGCGGTGTTACCAAGAGTGCTGGCTTCTCCCTGACGGTTGAATTCCGTGATGCAGAGAATTTGGCCCTAGGCGAAAAGTTTTTAGACAATGAGTATCCTGAATTTCTCATGAAAACGCTGGACGATGGACTGAGTGTTCGCGTGAGCTTTACTGAGGCAAAACAGAGCGATCTCGAAGACTACGCCATTAACCAGAACCTCACCACGCTGAAAAACCGCGTGAACGAGTTGGGCGTTGCTGAGCCGCAGGTATTAAGACAGGGCCGTGACCGTATCGTTGTGGAACTGCCAGGTGTCCAGGATACCGCGCAAGCCAAAAAGATATTGGGCAAATCGGCTAACCTAGAATTTCGTCTAGAAGCACTTGCAGATGATTCAACGTCAGAAATATTCCCCTTTCGTGACGGCGCGGGCAATGGGCAATCATCAGCAGCCTTGGAACGTTCGGTGATCATCAGTGGTGACAACGTTACCAATGCGCGTGTCTCCTATGACCAGCAGGGCATTCCAGAAGTATCGGTGTCGCTCGACAGCAAGGGTGGCTCTCGTATGGGTCAAACCACGAAACTCGGTCTTGGACGCCGTATGGCGGTGCTGTTTATCGAGCAGAAAACCGAAACCGATTACCGCGTTATCAATGGTGTGCAGAAAATCATTTATTCCACTGTTGAAGAAAAGGGCGTGATTAGTCTGGCAACGATACGTGGTATTTTCTCGACCAGCTTTGTCATTCAGGGTCTGGACAGTCCAGCAGAAGCGTCAGAGTTGGCGTTGCTATTGCGTGCAGGTGCCTTGGCCGCACCGATGAAGATCATCAACGAACGTACCATCGGCGCATCCTTGGGTGAAGACAATATCGTTAAGGGTATTTGGTCTGTTGCCATTGGTTTTCTTGCCGTGGTTGTCGTTATGCTTGCTACATACCGCTTGTTTGGTGTCTTTGCGGTCATTGCTCTGTCTACCAACCTGGTATTGGTTATAGCGTTGCTATCAATCTTGGGTGCCACGTTAACGCTACCGGGAATTGCGGGTATCGTCTTAACCGTGGGTATGGCAGTTGATGCGAACGTGTTGATTTTTAGCCGAATTCGAGAAGAATTTGAAAATGGTATGTCTCCGCAACTGGCTATTAGCGCTGGTTACGACCGCGCCTTTACCACCATTTTGGATGCCAACATTACGACCCTGATCGTTGCGGTTATTCTGTACGCAGTTGGCACAGGTCCTATCAAGGGATTCGCAGTGACCCTGTCATTCGGCATCATCACCTCCATGTTTACGGCAATTGTACTGACCCGTGCTCTAAGTAATTGGATATTGGGTGGGCGTGAACTGAAAAGCGTACCCATTTGGGAGATTTGGAAATGACTGAAGTGACTGAAGTAAAGCGC
>CAWUUZ010000146.1:0-2976 GCA_963925745.1 uncultured Pseudomonadales bacterium | reverse complement strand
CTCAACAAGCCTATCAGTCTCATTTTGGGTGACGAAAACAGTCAGTTCTATCTCCAGCAACCCTTTTATATGAACGCCATTATTGGCCGGTATTCTAATAGGCTTAGCCCGAGCGTTTTGGCCCGTAGTCACAGCACGCTGAAACTCACCGAAAATGCGCCACCCTTTCATTTGCATGGTGGCGAACAGGGCTTTGATAAAAAACGGTGGTCAGTGTCGGCACCGGTTGAAGCTGGGGATGTTGTGGCGATAACAGCAACACTGTTTAGTGGACATGGCGACCAAGGGTATCCCGGCAACATCACTGCCACCGTCACCATCAGGCTTGACGCTGACAACCAGCTGTGTCTCGACCTGCTGGCAGAAACGGACCTACCGACGTGGATCAACCTGACCCATCACGCCTATTTTAATCTGTCCGGAAGCTGGGGCCACGTTACTGCGGATCACCTGATTCAGATTAACAGCCATCGGGTAACGGCAATCGACCCGCAGCAAAAAACCACAGGCATAATAGCCAGCATTGAAGGCACCGCATTAGATTTTCAGACCGAAAAAACACTCGCCACAGCGCTACAGGAAGGGGATACGTCCTTTGATATCACCGGCGGTATGGACCACAACTATGTGTTTAAGGACGATGCTAACGACCAGTTGATCCTGATGGCGACCGTGAAAAGTGTGCTGTCGGGTATGTCGCTGGCGGTGTCTGCAACCCATCCGGGCATGCAGTTTTATTCTGGCCAGTTTTTACATGCCGATACGCCTGAGGTGCAACACCCATACGCGCCGCATAGCGGGCTCTGTTTTGAGCCGCAATATTTCCCTGATTCCCCCTGCCATCCACACTTTCCATCCACCTTGGTTACACCCAACCGCCCCTTTAAAGAAACCATTCGGTATTCCTTTTCGCAATAACCCCTAGGCAGTACCCCAAAAACGCCCGAGCCATTGCTCTATATGTCCGACATAGTTATTATTATGTCTTACATATAATTGAAAGAGCCGTTACCGTGGAATCCAATAACAGCCTGAGGGTCACTGAACACATCGCCGAATTGGTGTTCTCTCGTATGAGCAATGAGACCAATCTGATACCGCGTGAAGTCGATTTGTCTCGCCAATTTGGGGTTAGCCGCAGCACCATAAGAGCCGCGCTGCAGACCTTAACTGCCAAGGGCATCATTGAGCGGGTTTCTGGGTCTGGTACGCGCATTAGGCCAATGACCTGCTGGAACATCTTGGATCATGAGGTTATCGGCTGGGTATCAAAATACGGCACGGCCGCTGACTTGCTTGAACAACAGCTATTAGATTTCAGAATGGCTATCGAGCCGTTGGTGGCTTCTATCGCCGCACAACATGCGTCTATACAGGATCTGTCTGCGATCGAACACGCGCTAACCGGCATGGCCAATACCGCCCAAGTCGCGGGTACCTGGCAGGGGAAAGGCCACCAAGAATATGACATCTTGTTTCATCAAAGCATCTATCGCGCCACGAACAACGTGGTCTGGTCGCAATTGGTGGCCATTCTAGCCCCGTCTATAAGCGCATTAATCGAGAAATCTCACCTAGGTGCGACCGAACTGCAACTGAGCGTCAGTCGGCACCGAGAGGTGCTAGAGGCCATTCGTCTGCGGCAGCCTGATAAAGCCTATGCTGCAGCGGTGCGGGTGCTCGAACTCACCAAATCTGATTTAAAACGCACTGATTCGCCGATGAAAAATGCCCCAAGTGGCCCCAGTCATTCCTGACATCCGAACGCCTTATTTTCTTTAGAGGACTGAATTATGAAAATTACTGCACTGAAAACCTGGCTTGTACCACCCCGTTGGTTATTTTTGAAAATAGAAACCGATGAAGGCGTTTACGGTTGGGGCGAACCTGTCGTGGAAGGCCGCGCTGCCACCGTGCAAGCAGCGGTACACGAACTAGAAGACTACCTGATCGGTCAGGACCCGCACCGCATTGAGCACCTATGGAACATGATGTATCGCGGCGGATTTTACCGCGGTGGCCCTATTTTGATGAGCGCCATTTCCGGCATCGATCAAGCATTGTGGGACTTAAAGGGTCGCGCCTATGGGGTGCCTGTACACCAACTATTGGGTGGTGCCTGTCGCGACAAAATGCAAGTTTATGCCTGGACGGGCGGTGATCGGCCCAGTGACGTGGGAGCAGGCGCCAAGGCGCTGGTGGATAAGGGCTTTTCAGCTTTTAAAATGAATGGTACCGCTGAAATGGCCATCGTCGACTCGCATAAGAAAATTGATGAGGCTATCGCCCGCGTAGCTGAGGCGCGCCGTGCTGTGGGCCCTGATATTGGCATTGGTATCGACTTCCATGGCCGTGTTCACCGCCCCATGGCAAAGGCCTTGTTGCGTGAACTAGAGCCGTTCCATCCCATGTTCGTTGAAGAACCTGTGTTACCTGAACACCTGCCCTCGTTAAAGCACATTGCCGGAAATCTGGGCTATCCACTTGCAACCGGTGAACGGTTACATACCCGATATCAATTTAGAGACTTGTTGCAGGACGGCATGATCGACATTATTCAACCGGATCTCAGCCACTGTGGCGGCATCAGTGAAGGCCTTAAAATCGCCTCCATGGCCGGCGCATTTGATGTCGCTCTGGCACCGCATTGCCCGCTAGGCCCCTTGACCTTAGCCGCTTCTTTGCAGCTGGATGCGGTCTGTCATAACGCCTTTATCCAAGAACAGAGCATGGGTATTCATTACAATCAGGGTAATGATGTCTTGGACTATCTGACCGATAAGAGCGCATTGAGCATTGAAAATGGCTTTATTAATATTCCCACTGGTCCGGGCCTCGGGGTAGAGATAGACGAAGCCTATGTTGAGGAACGATCCAAGGTTGGCCATCGTTGGCGCAACCCTGTATGGACACACGAGGATGGTAGTATCGCCGAGTGGTAAAACCTCTGCGCTTTATACTGGTGGAAGCGTAAGC
>CAWUUZ010000145.1:0-11410 GCA_963925745.1 uncultured Pseudomonadales bacterium | reverse complement strand
TTGCCATAGGGCAGGGCGTCGATAAATCCGCTGGTCGGTGTCAATAGAACAACATCAGCATAGTGGTCTTTGTTGACATGTCGCCAAGGCAAACCCTTGTCGAACCAACCGGGTTTGAGCATGGGTGCAAAGTGGGGATAGAGAATCAGTCCGGGTGCGGTGCTGAATGGCAGATCGAAGTGATAGTCGATCAAGCCACCGTCGCGATACACACCCTCTGGCGCACCCAGGATGTTCTTTACACCCTCAACGACCAGTGGAATGGCGCCCGATGCCATGAGTGCTTGCAGGGCATTGGTTTCTGACAGGTGACAAATGCGACCCTGAACACCGGCCAGGTTTCTAAAAGGGGAGTTGGGCACCTGCTGTGAAAAAATGACCCGTTCAAAAAATGACAAAAATGCGCGACGCGATGCAACATTGACCAGCGCGGTCGACAAAATACCCACCTTTTGGCGCAATGCGTCTTCGCTTGCGCACCAGCCCTTTGTTCTGGCAGTAACGACATTGAGGTGTCTGTTGCTGTTGTTAATGATATCGGTAATGCCTGTACTACCCAGCAGGGACAGAATCATGTCTTTGGAGCTGTCAGCAATATCCTTTGCCGTCGTCGTTTTATCGTAGGACGAGGCGATATAGGCTTCTTCAAGGCGTTGAATGGCCTTGTCTGGCTCAGAGTGGGCGTAGCATGCCATGCGCATTGAACCAATGGATGATCCAACAAGATCGATGCTCTGAGGCGCATTGCTGAGGAAGGT
Source organism: uncultured Pseudomonadales bacterium (assembly GCA_963925745.1). GTDB lineage: Bacteria > Pseudomonadota > Gammaproteobacteria > Pseudomonadales > Natronospirillaceae > CAJXZL01. The sequence continues at coordinate 10,652 of CAWUUZ010000145.1, read as the reverse complement.
TTTGCTGATGTATTGGTCCATTCGAGAAAGCACAAACCACTTGGGTCCGCCGCTGGCACCGAGAAGCATCTTGATGTCGCAGGCCTGCAGGCCCTGCTCTTGAATGTGTTGGTAAGCGCGTTCGCCGGCCAATATTTGTAAGTTACGGTTCATTATTGGCTTTCCGGGTGTTGGTCTCTCAAGCATCTATCGGAGTGGGTATTAAAGCGTACTGCGCGCTTTCAGATCTGGTCTTAGGGCGCACAGTACGGTCGTGCTTATCCGGCGAGCGCCTGAACAAGCTGCTTAAACAATTTTGGATTCGCAACAACCAGGGTATTGGTCTTGGGTGTCAGAGGACGACCGCTGGTATCACCTGTCAATGCGCCAGACTCCTGAGCAAGCAGGGTTGCCACATCAATATCAAATTCATCGACGTTATGGGCAACAAATCCAGCTGTTTGGCCAGCACAACAGGCTGTTAGGTCTGTCATAAAAGAGCCCGTTAGACGTATTTCACACTGCTGCGCTTTAAGTGCAGCAAAGAAAGGCATCGTAAAGTCAGGGCGGTAGACAGAAATCAGTGCCTGCTGAAGTTTTTTGGTGCCACTGGTGCGTGTGCGACCGTCTAGGAAATGCATGCCACGACCACGGGTCGACGTAAACTCACCACCGGTAAAGGGGTTTACCAGTGCAACGTGTTCCATTTTACCATGACGGTAGAAGGCAACGGTTACGACAAATGCAGGGTAGCCAGACAGAAAGTTGGTATCGCTGTCTAGAATGCGCACGCGCCATAGGACTTCAGCATCCGGATGACGGGCTTCATCGAGTTTGGCACCTAAAATATCAATGTTGTGATCAGGATGGGCTTTGCGTATCGTTTTGATCAAACGATCGGCAGCACTTTGAACAGAGGCTTCAAAAATAGCTTGTAAGCCCGTGCCTTCATCTAGCTGACCCGGTTTCTGGTCATATTGAAATTTCAGTTTTTCGGCGGCAGCACGCGCTGCCCGCAAAGCAATCGTCAATGTGGGTTGCATGGGAATCCAAGTATTTTGTCTGTTAAAAAGCGGTTTGTGGCGGCATTTTACGAAAAAACGCCTCAAAATAGTAGTCTGAATTCAAAATAGATTAGCAAACACCCTGACGGCATTTTGATGTAAAATGCACCCAGATCCCTATTAAAGCCGTATTGTGCCTGATAGATGGCAGGTTTTACTGACAGCAACTCCATTTCAGCGAGGCAAATCCTTGACCTTTTTAGACCGAATTCGTGTGGTTTTGGTAGAAACATCCTTTAGTGGCAACATCGGCTCGGCAGCGCGCGCGATGAAAACCATGGGTTTAAAGAACATGGTGTTGGTTAATCCACCCGATATCATGACCAATGTCGCGGTGGCACGTGCTGCGGGTGCGCATGGCATTATGATGAATGCGACCGTGACCCAAACCCTAGAAGAAGCCATTGCGCCCTGTCATTTGGTGATCGGTGCCAGTGCCCGTAGTCGCGCAATTCCCTGGCCCTTGGTCAACCCTCGCCAGGCTGCCAGTTTTGCGCTGGCACAGCCAGATGACAGCGAGATAGCCATTGTTTTTGGTCGAGAACGCAGTGGTCTCACAAACAGTGAGCTCGCGCTGTGCCACCAGCACGTCCATATTCCGGCCAACCCAGATTACAGTTCACTCAATGTGGCAGCAGCCGTTCAGGTTTTGGCCTATGAGATGCGGATGGCATCCTTGGGCGACTCGGTGGATTACGAATGGGACACGGAACGTGAAGCGCCGCCGGCAAATCATGCACAGATGGCGGGTTATTTTGACCATTTAGAGAAAACACTGATTGATATTGAGTATCTTGACCCCCATAAACCTAAGTTACTGATGGCGCGATTGCGACGCCTGTATATGCGGGTTCAGCCTGACAATTCTGAGATGAATATTTTACGCGGCATCCTGACGCAGGTAGACAAGGTGCGCTCGAAAATGAAGGACGATGGGTATGTTTAAACAACTGAAAGAAGATATTGACAGTGTATTTGACCGTGATCCGGCTGCACGTAATGCCTTTGAGGTTTTAACCTGTTATCCAGGATTACACGCCCTGTTGATGCACCGTGTAAACAACAGACTCTGGCGTTGGGGCTTTAAGTGGCTTGCGCGTTGGCTGTCCTTATGGGCACGTTGGTTTACAGGTATCGAGATCCATCCAGGTGCAACCATCGGTCGCCGGTTTTTTATTGACCACGGCATCGGTGTTGTTATCGGTGAAACCGCTGAAATCGGCGACGATGTCACCATTTACCAAGGGGTGACGCTCGGTGGAACCAGCTGGTTAAAGGGCAAACGCCACCCCACATTGGCAGATGGTGTGATTGTTGGTGCGGGTGCGAAAGTCTTGGGTCCCTTTACCGTTGGGAAAGGCGCTAGAATTGGTTCCAATGCCGTGGTGACCAAAGAGGTCGCACCGGATGTAACCGTGGTCGGTGTTCCAGGGCGGGCGATCAAGGTCGCGGAACCTGTCGAAGAACCCGATGCGGAAACGGTGCGCAAACAAAAGGAAATGGCGGAAAAAATGGGCTTTGATGCCTATGGTGTTTCTGAAATGCCCGACCCCATCGCACATTCAATTCGAAAAATGTTGGCACATATCCATGAGCAAGATGCGCGTCTCAATGAGATGTGTGATGTGCTATGCACCCTAGACAAGAATTTTAAATACCTCAGGGTAGCGGGTTTGGAAGATGCTGACTTTAAAGTGGTTGAGGATTCAGATGATACCTCCCCACCGTGCGGCGGCTTGGCTTCAGAACCTGAAAGTGGCCCAGCGCCAACCGAAAAAACTAAGGCCAGTTAAAATACAGAATGCTGGGGTCATGGTCCGATGAGCGATAGGGTGTAATCCGCCCTAACGACGCCTCATGGGCGATCAGTGCGTCAGATTCGGGTGCATTGATATGCCAGTCGGTCTGAGCCAGACTAAGGCTTTGCAGCCTCAGTGCTTCAGTAGGGGTGGCTTTGAGTAAAAAGTGATCCAGTGCCCCAGGCTTGTCTTGATAGACATAGGTGTACGCATCGGTCTGGCCAAGAAAGCCCCTTGTTTCTGTCCAACCCTGCGCTTCGAGGTAGTCGATGGCAGGTTCTCCCAAGTAGGCGTTTAAATCCCCCGCAATCACCAACAAATCAGGTGCAACATCCGTTGCCACAGGTAGCAGGGCGTCCAGACTTTGGCTCATTGCCAGCCGCTTTAGGTAGCAGAATCCTGCCGCTGGTTCATTGTCACCATCTTCTGCACAACCCTTGAGTCGCGATCTAAAGTGCACCACCGCCAATTGCAAGTGATGCCCCGTAGATCGGTGGGTGAGGGTGGTTACAAAGGCAGGGCGAACGCTATTGGGGGTCTTAACAAACCCGTCGAGTGCTACATAATCGGACTGGTTTAGATCCCATACAGCGGGTTTGTATAACACACCCTGAGTAATAACATCGCTGCCACTGTCGTTGGGGTTCCCTGCCGCAAACCGATAGTCCCCATCCTTGGTGCTGTCTTGATTCAGGCTTTTGACGAGGTCAGAGATTGCTGATGTGCTGCCATAGCCGTCGTTTTCAAGTTCAGTGAGGGCAATGATGTCGGCGTCTAAGGCCTGCAAAGCCAAGGTCAGTTTGCGCAGCTGTTGCTGGTAATCTGCAAAGCGCTTTGCGCCGCGTGACGTTGGAAAGCCACCGCCCTTACCATCACCGTTAAAAAAATTCCTGACATTGAGCTGCGCAATGCTGTTGCCAAAGCCCTGCGGTCGCACGGGTGCGGCTGGGCGGTCTGTTTTTGTTTTTAACGGTTGCAAGGGCAGGAGGCGAAAATGCCCATAGCCAAAGGACACCATGGCTTTGAAGGGCGCAACCTGGGTGCCTAGCCTGATGTCGTCAGCACCGACAAAGGGCGTCAGACGGCTTTGGAAGCCGGGGAATCCGTCATCAATGACCCAGTCATCGCTGGGTGAAAAGGGTTGCGCCGTCATGGGCTCTGTAAACCGATTTACCGCATGGGCGGACAGCTCGCCATAACGGACAAACTGGCTGTTGCCGGTGATCCAGAGGGTGTCTGTTATCACAGGCATGGATTCTACCTGTTCAAAAATGGCGGGTGAGGCCACAAATCGTGGCAAGGAAACTGGCTCGGGCAGGGTGCTGGTTGTGGGGCAGGCTGTGATGTTCTTGGCTTGGGTCAGTTCGGTTAATCCATAGTATTCGGCGACCTTTCCCGTCACGCTCAGGTGTTGGCCTTGAATAACGGGCGTCGTGCTATAGACAAAAATGCCTTCTGAGGTGCGCGGATCCTGATCTTGATCATTCAGGGGTTCTACCAAGAAAAACCCTTTGAGGCTTTTCTGCTCCTGATACACCGCACTGACAAATGCCTGAACCGTGACGACCTGTCCCAATAGGGGAGACTGGTCGTTGACCCCCTGTATGCTTGAAATAGGTGTAGGAGCGGTCTCGCAGCGGCTATTGGCCAAAGCCAAATCGGGTAAAAGGCTCATAAACAAGAGAATGATCGCCTGCCGATAGGGTAATCGCATCATGTTCAAGGGTCTCTGGTGTCCATTATGATCGCAGCATAACAGTTCATACCGGTCTGTGTTATTGCCTGTTGGATTTCCTTGACGGATGGCGTAACAGGCGTTGATTTCTACAGGGCCTTAATACTTGATTAAATTTGTCGGGAATAGCATAATTACCATTACTTTAAAGGGGTGTTATATGCGTTTAACGACAAAAGGCCGCTATGCTGTAACAGCAATGCTTGATTTGACGATTCACGATTCAAACGGTCCAACAAGTTTGGCTGAAATCTCAAAACGACAGGAGATTTCATTGTCTTATCTTGAGCAGTTATTTGCAAAGTTGAGACGTTCAGGCCTCGTAAGCAGTGTTCGTGGTCCTGGTGGCGGTTACAGGTTAGGCATGCCATCCAATGACATCAGCATCGCAAAGATTATTAATGCGGTGAACGAATCGACTGATGTCACCCAGTGTCGAGGCAAGGCAAATTGTCATAAAGGTGACATGTGTCTAACCCACCACCTTTGGTGTGATTTGAGCGACCAAATACAGGGTTTTCTTGATAATATTAGCTTGGCTGAATTGATATCCAGAAAAGACATTCAAAAGGTTGCGTTGAAACAAGAGACTGGCTCTGAGGCGTGATGTGCCCAGTAGTATAAAATCACGACTGACACGAGCCTTTAGCGCAGTTGAATTTTGACCTCTTGTAAGTTGAGAACCATGAAGTTACCTATTTACTTAGATTATGCAGCAACAACCCCGGTAGACCCACGCGTGGCAGAAGCCATGATGGATTGCCTCACTCTGACGGGAAATTTTGCAAACCCCGCATCACGTTCCCATGTCTATGGTTGGCAAGCCGAGGAATCAGTAGAAGAAGCACGCGGACAGGTTGCCAGTTTGCTTGGCGCTGAAGCGCGAGAGATTGTGTGGACGTCGGGCGCAACCGAAGCCGACAATCTGGCCATTAAAGGCGTTGCCTTTGCCCACCGTGCAAAGGGACAACACATCATCACCTCAAAAATGGAACACAAGGCCGTTTTGGATTCCTGCAAAATGCTTGAGTCAGAAGGCTTTGAAGTAACCTATTTGACCCCAAGCAACAGCGGTCTGATCTCAGTAGACCAGGTTAGGGCAGCGATCAGGACGGACACCATTTTGGTGACCCTGATGTATGTGAATAACGAGATTGGCACCCTGACCGACATCGGTGCCATTGGCGCGCTGTGTTCAGAGCAGGGCGTTTTGTTTCATGTTGATGCTGCCCAAGGCGCCGGTAAGGTGCCCATCAATGTGAAAGCGCAGCACATCGATCTGTTGTCTTTGTCTGCACACAAGTTTTATGGACCCAAGGGAATCGGTGCACTCTATGTGCGTCGGACACCTCAGGTTAAGTTGGCGACCCAGATACATGGTGGTGGTCACGAGCGTGGTATGCGATCAGGAACCCTTCCGACACACCAGATTGTTGGCATGGGATTGGCCGCACAGATCGCACAGACAGAACTGTCTGAAGAATCAGCCCGTATCACCAGACTACGGCAAAAACTGTACAGTGGTATCCAGCAGCTGTCCGGTATCGTATTACATGGCGACCCAGAGCAGCGGGTGCCGGGTATATTGAATCTGGCTGTGACCGGTCAGGATGATGAAACACTCCTGTTGGCGTTAGTTGATATCGCCATCTCAACAGGTTCAGCCTGTACCTCTGCCAGTGTAGAACCCAGTTTTGTATTGAAGTCCATGGGTGTGAAAGACAGCATTGCCTTTGCTTCTCTCAGGTTCTCTATTGGCAGATTTACAACCGAAGCAGAGATCGATTTCGCGATAAACCATATCACTACTACCGTGACGCAGTTGCGTCAGGTAGCGCAAAAAACCAGCGGGAAAATGTAATGTCAGACTCCATCGATCAGTATCTCAAAAAAGATTATCAAGCGGGGTTTGTGACTGATATTGAGTCGGAAACCCTAGCGCCAGGACTCAACGAAGACGTTGTTCGGTTCATTTCTGCCAAGAAAGGTGAGCCTGAGTGGCTACTCGCTTGGCGTCTCAAAGCCTTTGCGATTTGGAAAGAAATGGCAGAGCCTACTTGGGCGCATGTCCACTATCCTGAGATAGACTTTCAAAGTATGTCATTTTATTCGGCTCCCAAGTCAATGGCCGACCGTCCAAAGAGCTTGGATGAGGTTGATCCTGAATTGCTGGCTGTCTATGAGAAGCTGGGCATCCCCTTGCATGAACGTGCTGCCCTAGCAGGTGTGGCAGTCGATGTGGTGTTCGATTCTGTTTCGGTCACAACGACCTTTCGCGAGAAGCTCAAGGAAGTCGGTATTATTTTTATGCCGATCAGCGAGGCGGTGCACGAACACCCAGAATTGGTTAAAAAATACATGGGTTCAGTTGTGCCCCAGCGTGACAACTTTTATGCAGCACTCAACAGTGCGGTATTTTCAGATGGGTCCTTTGTATACATTCCTAAGGGCGTTCGTTGTCCGATGGAACTATCGACCTATTTCCGTATCAACGAAGCCAAGACAGGCCAATTTGAGCGCACCCTGATTATTGCCGATGAGGGCAGTCATGTGAGCTACCTCGAAGGCTGCACGGCGCCGATGCGTGACGAAAACCAACTACACGCAGCCGTTGTTGAATTGATTGCTTTGGACCACGCGGAGATCAAATATTCTACCGTTCAGAATTGGTATCCAGGCGACAAAGAAGGCAAGGGTGGCATCTATAACTTTGTAACCAAACGTGGCATCTGCCATACCAGCGCTAAAATCAGTTGGACCCAGGTTGAAACCGGTTCTGCGGTTACCTGGAAATACCCCAGCTGTATTTTGAAGGGCGACAACAGCATTGGTGAATTTTATTCGGTGGCCCTAACCAATAATTACCAACAGGCAGACACCGGAACCAAGATGTTTCACCTGGGTAAGAATACCCGATCGACCATTATTGCTAAGGGTATTTCAGCCGGTAAGAGTCAGGGTGCGTATCGTGGCTTGGTGAAGATGAACCCGGGTGCATCGGGTGCACGTAACTATACCCAATGCGACTCCTTGTTGATTGGCGACCAGTGTGGCGCCCATACCTTTCCCTATATTGAATCCAAAAACCCCTCTGCAGTGATTGAGCATGAGGCCACAACCTCGAAAGTCAGCGATGACCAGCTGTTCCTGTGTCAACAGCGTGGCATCAGCCAAGAGAAAGCGGTTTCGATGATTGTGAATGGTTTTTGCAAAGAAGTGTTTAAAGAATTACCTATGGAATTTGCCGTTGAAGCAGGCAAATTATTGGAAGTTAGCCTTGAAGGTTCGGTTGGATAACGCCGAACATTCTCAGATTACAGGGTGAGATAGAACAACATGCTGAACATTCGCAATTTAAGCGCACGTGTAGAAGACAAAGAGATCCTGAAGGGTTTAAGCCTGGAAGTGAAGGCCGGCGAAGTGCACGCCATTATGGGTCCTAACGGTGCTGGTAAAAGCACCCTAGGCTATGTCTTGTCTGGTCGTGAAGGCTATAACGTCTCCGGTGGCGATGTCACCTTTGATGGCGCCGACCTCTTGGCGCTGTCCACCGAAGAACGCGCCCAAGCAGGCTTGTTTTAGGCTTTTCAGTATCCTGTTGAAATCCCCGGTGTGAGTAACATGGAATTCCTAAAGGCCTCTGTTGATGCGATTCGCGTCGCGCGCGGTCAGCCGGTAATGGATGCTGTGAGTTTTATGAAATTGGCACGCGAAAAATGCAAAGCCGTGAACCTCGATCAGAATTTCTTAAAGCGTGGCGTTAACGAAGGCTTCTCCGGCGGTGAGAAAAAGCGCAATGAACTGATGCAGATGATGCTGCTCGAACCCCGATTGGCGATTTTGGATGAAACCGATTCAGGCCTCGACATTGATGCGCTTCAGGTCGTAGCAGAGGGTGTAAATGCCCTGCGGTCACCTGAGCGTGCCATTATTGTCGTGACGCATTACCAGCGCCTGTTGGACTATATTGTGCCTGACTTTGTGCATGTGCTGGCTAACGGCAAAATCGTGAAGAGCGGTGGCCCAGAGCTGGCGTTGGAATTAGAAGAAAAGGGTTACAGCTGGTTAGACGTTGGAGCCGAATAAGATGTCTGATTTGCGAGAAACACTCACTGCGCAAGCGGCTAGGTTTCAAGGATTGGCCTGGCTTGCACCCTATAGACAGGCGTCTCTTAGCCACGTGCAGGCTGGTCAGTGGCCAGAACCCAGAGTCGAGCATTGGAAGCATTCTCCGGTAAAAAGGTTGCATGGCGCGCTTGGCCAAGCCTCTGTTGCAGCCGTTGCTGTGGCCAGTGGTGATGATGCCATTGTCGGTCTTGATGCCATTCGCTGCGTTTTTGTAGACGGCCAATTTGATGCAGAAGCCTCAACGCTTGATGCAGAGCCAAGGATAACGCTGGTGCCCTTTAGCCGCGCAGACAGCGCGCAACAGTCCAGTATTGTGGCGCATCTGGGTCAGGCCTTGGATAGGGTAGAGAACCGAGAGCAGCACCTCTTTGCCGATTTGAATGGTGCGGTCTTAAATGACGGTCTCTTTATTCAGGTTCCGAAAAATGTGCATTTTGAACAGCCCATTGAAGTGGTTTACAGAAGCGAACGTCAGGACGCTGCCATCGGCAATAATCCACGACTGTTGGTGGTTTTAGAGACGGGTGCTCAGGCGCATGTGGTTGAACATTTTGTCAATGCAACGCAATCCGCCACCCTGGTAAATGCGCTGACTGAGATTATTTTAAAGGCCAACGCGCGTCTGAATCACTACCGCCTGGCGGTAGACCAACATGACATCGTTCATGTCGGTGGCGTTCATACCTTGCTGAACAATGATGCTGTGTTGAATGGTTTTCTGTTGTCGTTAGGCAGCCAATTTAAGCGTACCGATATGGTTGTTCATCATATTGGTCAGGGTAGCCATTGCGATTTGGCCGGTCTGTATTTGACCCGAGGTGAAGAGCATTCTGACCTCAATGCCTGCATTGAACACCGTACGCCCCATTGTTTTACCGATGAGGTGTTTCGTGGCATCTTGGCTGACCGCTCAAAAGCGGTCTTTAATGGCCGTATCCATATTCATAAAGATGCCCAAAAAACCTTGGCGAATCTCAGCAATAAAAACCTGCTGCTTGATCAGGGTGCTGAAATCTATACCAAGCCAGAGCTCGAAATTTACGCTGATGATGTCCGCTGTTCACATGGCGCGACCGTCAGTCAGATTCAGTCCGATGCTTTATACTATCTGCAGACACGCGGTATTTCGCGAAAAGAAGCAGAGATCATGCTGAGCTATGGTTTTATCAATGAGCTACTCAACACCATAGCCCTGCCACCGTTACGTGCACATTTGCAGGCAGTACTGGCGGTTCAATTTACCCGTGATATCGCTATTCTGGAACATTTGGGATGACCATTTTGAAACCTTTTCATGTTGACAGTGTTCGCGCAGATTTTCCTATTTTGTCTCAAAGCATCAATGGGCAACCCCTGGTGTATTTGGACAATGCGGCAACCACGCAGAAACCCAATAGTGTCATTGACGCCCTGTGCCATTACTACCGTTTTGACAACGCCAATGTACACCGCGGTGCCCACACGCTCAGCGACCGTGCAACAGCGGGTTTTGAGGGTGCGCGTGTCAAGGTACAAACCTTTATCAATGCGCCCAGCAGCAATGAGGTTATTTGGACCCGGGGTACCACTGAGTCTATTAACCTGGTTGCACACAGCTTTTTACCGCTGATTGCTGGCGCTGATGATGTGGTATTGGTCAGTGCCATGGAGCACCACTCGAACATCGTGCCTTGGCAAATGGTTGCTGCAACCTTGGGTGCCAAGGTTGTTCCTATCCCTGTCACCGAACTGGGCGACATTGATATGGATGCCTATGTGGCGCTGTTTCAACAGCACAGTGTCAAACTCGTATCCGTTGCCTGGGTATCAAATGCTCTGGGTACGGTGAATCCGATTGAAGCCATCACCCAGATTGCCCACCAAAATGACGCCTATGTGATGGTAGATGCGGCGCAAGCAGTGGGTCACTGGACCCCTGATGTGCAGGCATTGGATGTCGATTTTATG